>JAASTO010000206.1 GCA_021767245.1 Balneolaceae bacterium | reverse complement strand
GCCTTTATGCCTGATGCCGGATCAACTTCAATCACAGACAACCTGTTACCCTCCTCAAAGCCTTTCAGGTCGTACACCGCCAGGTATGCTCCCTCATCTATCTTATCCATACCACTAATCGCCATTTGGTTGTCGTTATTTTCCGGTTGGCAAGATATTATTAAAAAACAAAGGAGTATGAAGCTGGATATTCGCAATGCTGAGGGTTTTCGTTTCATAAATATGATCTTTGATATGATATAAATCGATCTGATCAAATATAATAAATACGTTTAATGACAGAGGATATAAATATATTACACATTTGATCTTTAAACGCACCCAGCTCCCCGTAGAGACACGATGCATCGTGTCTCTACGGGGAGCTGGGTTATACAATTAATCCGGCTGGTGATTTCCACAAACAAAAAAAGCCGAACGGCCGGATCTGAGAACCTAAACCATTCGGCTTTAGCGAATACCGAAAAAAAGGGCGAGCCTTTCACAGCGCGCCCTTTTCCTATGAGGTCGGTATATTAGAAGCTTACTACAGCCTCTAACATGATTCCGCTAAATTCTGCTCCGGCAAAGTCTCCGGTGAAACCATCATATGATTGTTTTACATATTCAAGTTTGGTCATTACGTTATCAGTCATGAACCAGCCACCACCGATATTAAAGCGATCTACATCGATATCGTTACCGCCTGCTTCTTCACCAGATACGGTGTTGTAACGTGTACCTAAGTAGAAGTCTTCATCCATTCCAAATCTGTATAAAACTTCCGCACCAAGTTGAGTATAGTTTCTGGTGTCAGCTTCAACTTCATTTTTACCTGAAACTGTTTCGAACACACCGAAGAACTCAAGTCCCTGGAATTTCACGAATGGGTTGATCATGATTGCGGTCATTTCACCTGCTGTACCACCACCGGCATAGCTAGGGGCAATTCTACCTGATCTGAATCCACCTGTAATAACGTTGTAGTAACGTGAACCGGCACGGTCACCACTGTATAGGTAGATAGAAGCTGCTTCTGAAACTCGCATTAAAGAACCAGAAATTCTAAATCTCAGGTCATCATTAATTTGGCTGTCATAACCCAACTTAGTTAAGAATGTTGGTTTAGTTTTAACAGCTCCTTCAACTGTACTTTGATTCAGTTTACCATTAGTCAGGCCAATCATACCAAAAACGTCACCAGAGTACACATAAACTTCACCACCAACTTCAGTGGTAAATGAATCCATCAGGTAGTTTCCTACAAATGGGTTTAGAATTGCAGCACCGTTATCTGATCTTCTGAAGTGAGTATCACCATAGTTATTTTCCATGTGACCTACTTTAATTCGTACGTGATCAGATAGACCTGCTAAGAATCCCTCTTCAATAAAGTCGAAGCTGTCAATTTGAAGATATCCGCCTTTTACCCATGCTTCAGCGTGGTGCTGAGAAGATAAATAGGTACGCAGGTGCATTCTCATACCTGGAGCCAATGCAACGTCAAAATCCAGATTTGATGTAGCCAAATTAAAATTGGACTCTAGATCGGCAAGATTGTTTGCATCATTTTCGTGAGTTAATCCTTGGAACTGTAAAGTATTGGAACCACCTAATCTTACATAGACGCCGTCAAATTCGACATCGGTTGTAAACGGAGCTTCAAACACATTCAATCCTGCCTTAGTTGGAGGAGTATAGTATTGAATGTCATTACGTTCCTGCGCTTGCGAGGAGAATGAGAAAGCTCCCATTATAATCGCTAAAAGCACTGTCGTGATATATTTATTTGCTAGTTTCATGACCTTAAAGGTTTAGTTAGTTGTTGGTTAGTTAAAAAGGGGTTATTGAATGAATTTGGCGTCAAAGATCACATCCACTTCTTCGCCGGCTTTGATGGCTCCGAACATGGCTTTTGGCGGATCTACGTCATAATCCCTCATATTTATATTCTGTGTACCTTTGAATAGTACTGAGCCGTCCGGTTGAATCTCATATTCAACGTCCATTTGAATAGATTTGGTAACTCCGGATATGGTTAGATCACCGGTTGCTGATAGTGAACTGTCGTTTATTGAAGTGACTTCAGAAAGTACAAATGTGATATTTGGGTACTTCTTCTTGTCTAAGGCATCGTAGGTTTTGCTATCCATACCGCCTTTACCACTTTTGATCCCATCTACCACAACGTTGAATTGCAGATCTGAAATGGAAATAAGTGAATCTTCTTCAATTTCTATAGTCGCGTTACCTGAGAACTGCTCAGCTTCCGATTCCCAGTCGTGTACATTGGATGTACCGTCTATTACTACTTTACTGTTTTCAACATCTATACTGTAACTTTGAGCGGAAACAAGCATGGTGCTGAACGCAAACATAAATGTGAATAGAATTCTTAACATGTTGACCTCATTGGTTTGTTTTGAATGGTTGTTTTTGAATTCGCTATCAATATCTCCTCTCAAAATGAAGAAAAAATGAAGAGGAATTTTTAATTATTTATTCTTTCAAATTATTGGATAATAAATACTTACTAAAACGGAATTTCAACCGTTTTGTGAAGGTTTTGTGAAGTTGTTATAACAGGAGTACTTCTGAAGCGCAGTCTCTACCATATTGTTCCCTCTTTTTTCTTTATTAGCTATTATTTAGCTCTTAGTCGTTATACATGCTGACTAAGAATCCGAAACCTCATATAGATCAATCTATCGGCAGACCTTCGATCTGCATGATCTTAAGGGCATTAGTGGTGGGACACGGCCCTTCCTTTATCTTGTACTCAAAACTCATTTTACCATTTTCTATGGTTTCAGCAAAATGCCAGTTACTTAGTCCCGAAATTTCTCCTTCCAGGGATGCCAGTTCCAGATCATGCGTAGATACCATCCCAACACCATTTTTGCCGGCCACGTTCTTCAAAAAGGCCTTACTCCCCTGAAACCGTTCACGGTTATTGGTTCCCTTAAAGATCTCATCCACAAAAAAGAACAAGGGTACGGAATGCTCCCCTTCCAATTCATCCAGTAATTTCCGCAATCTTCTGACCTCAGCATAAAAATGGGACAAGCCGCCTTCCAACGAGTCTTTCACATTTATACTGGTAAACACCCGGAAATTGCATGTAGTAAAGAAAGAGGCATTCACAGGGGCCCCGGCAAAGGCAAGCACCAGGTTCACTCCTACGGTTCTTAAAAAAGTACTTTTACCGGCCATGTTGGAACCGGTGATCAAAAACAGATCATTACCTGAGTTTACGGTAAAATTGTTTGTCACCCTTTCAGAATAGTGGATCAATGGATGACCGAGGTCTTTAGCCTTCAATAGAATTCCTTCCTCCGGTTCAAAATCAGGGAAACTATAAGAAGGATTCAGGTATCCGAAATTAGCCAGAGAGTTTAATGCTTCCAGTTCATAGAAATCATCCAGCCACTCACTTAATTTGGGTTCCAGTTCCTTTTTAAGGGCTTCCATTTTCATGGAAAAATACATATCCCAAGGCATGACCATATTTACCAGGGGCCACAGCACCTGATTGGTTTGCAGGGAAGCCGCCCCCGCCAGGCGTGAGGCTTTCTTGAGGTAGTATGAAGGGGATTCATCCTCGTTTTGAAAATTTGATAAAAAATCAGACAGTTTCGAGCCCTTGTTAAACTGATATTGTTCTATGTATAGCAGGATCTTGCCAAATCGCCCCATTTGTTTGTCGATCTGATATCCTGCATCAAATAAACCGGCTATTTTATGGCTATTGAAGTTGTAATAGCCCAGGTAGGTTAAAAAAGTGATCAGTACCCAAGGACCGATTAGTCCTGATATAGCGGTGATCAATAATACGATATTCGTTACCGATAACAGACTGAGTATGGCCAGGCTCATCCCAAATTTCACCTCACGAGGTTCCCGCATCCACCGTAATAAGGTATCAAGGCTCCAATCTTTGTCCGATTCCTCCTGCCGTGATATATAGGCCTGAACCTGAAGTCGATCTCTGAAGCTGTTCAGCGGCATCAGCTCCTTCACTAATTCATGCCTTTCTTTCACTGCTTCAATGTCAGGCTCTTCATTGAGCAGCCAATCAGCCAATCGCTCCGAGCTCCCTTTATAAATAGAGGTATCCATCAAATGATGAATGGAAAACTCACCGGTAATATGCAGGTCATCTGAAAACGCATGTCCGGTCAGGTCTCTTTCAAGAGTATAGTCCGGCAAACTCTCCCATTGCAGCTCCATTCTCCCGATCTGCTGCTGCTTGACTTCCTTTAGAAAATTAAGCTGATCTTTATGATCGGTGATCTTTTTATGGCGGGAGATCAGGTAAATGAAGCCACCCAACAAAGCCAATAAGGCACTAAAAAAGAGTCCATCGCTGCCGGTTTGTGAAACAGCATATAACGCCAGTACGGATACCACAAAATAGGCTCCTCTTATATAAGAAAACCGGGTACTCGCTTTATCAAGTTCCCTGATCAGTCGTTCCAGTTTTTCAAT
>JAASTO010000205.1 GCA_021767245.1 Balneolaceae bacterium | reverse complement strand
TCTTTAGGATCCTTACCTGTCCATCCATCTTCTCTAGTTTCAAGATGAAGATGTTGTTTAGCATATCCATCGTTTATGGCATCTGCTAAATTACCACTTACTCCCGCCGTTCCAAGTACTGTTCCTTTTGTAACTGAACCCTCTTCAATACTTACTGATTCAAGATGAGCATAAATTGTCCAAATAATATTCCCATTCACATTATGTTTTACAACAATGAAATTGCCCCAACCATCTTCATCATTTGCTATCCTTACAACTTGTCCATCATGCATAGAGAAAATTGCTTCTCCTTGTGAAGTTAAAACATCGGTGCCGTTATGATCTATAAAATTTCCATATTCATCTTTTCTTACTGCATCATCACCCACATTAAACCTGCCACCTTCAATGCCACTATTTGTCTGTTCAGCAATCCTTGGGTTTTTCACAGGATTCCCCACACATGGTACTTCGCCATCTATACACTCCCCGTTCGCATCTTCAACTTGCCCAACAGGACATGTAAGAGGGCTGGTTGGTCCACCACCGCCTCCTATAGGTTCTTCTTCACAACCTCCGCCAGCATAGGGGCACCCGCCACTACCGCCTGATGAGTCATCAGTTGAATCCTCAATCTGATCTGTTTCTTTCTCTTCCTGATCAATACAAACCCAACCTCCGTACTGATGGTAACTTCCCAATTCTTCATCCCAAACAATGATATCTTCTACATAACCACAATTTGAGATATTTTGATTATCAGACCAGCTCTGCAGTTTATTTTTATTTTGATTCCATCCATCAACTCTGCCACTTATTTTTTTCGCCCAGTCTTTGATAGCTTTTTTTTGTTCTGGAGTATTCGGTATCCAGGCTGCTAATATTTTACTCACTTCAGTTGTCACTGGATCAATGAATAAGATATAATAGAGTAGTCTTTCTCCGTTTGCATTTTTTAAACTACTCTCGTTAGGAGTAAGTTTAAAATACCTGTATTTAAACTTGCTATTTTTCTTATAGCTTAATAATGCTACATGTTTTGATTTTTTTGCATTACTATAAGTTAAAATTACTTCTTTAAGCGCATCAAAGTGTTCCTTTTTTATCTTTGGTAAACCACTTGTTTTAGATCTTTGATTATCAGCAAATATACTTGACCCTGAAGAATTGGGTATTAGGGTACTACCCTCAAAAATGAGAATTTCAGATGTATCATTAATTTGATTAACCCCTGAATCATCACATCCCGATGTTAGAATAACCCCGACAGCTATTAAAAATAAAACATATTTCATCGTAAAAACCCTTTGTTAAAAAATAATTTAACATCAAGACACACACACACAAAGGAATTGTTACAATGAATTTTAAAATTCTTTTTGAAGGTTTGTCGATAGTAAAAAGAAAACCAAAGAACTTCCGCTCGGTGGATGGTAAGGTGTGAGAGGCCGTTCGGAGGTTGGGCTGCCCGCTCGATCGTGGAACACATCCGGGCCCTATCCACTCATGCGGACCGGGAGGTCCGAACAGGCATTCTCCCGATTTGATCGGGAAGGTTGGGAATAAGAACCTGAAGTCTATGGTGTGTAGTGGATCGGGGTTTCGGGATGGATAGTGTGGTGAATATTAGATCCACTAGATCCCCGCCTTCGCGGGGATGACCATTGAATATAACGGTGCCGGAAATAAACCGGGCTTCCGCGAAATCCTAAAATCCCCTGAATCCGCGATTCACAAGCGATGCACTCGATTATCGGAATGGAACACGGATGACGCGGATATTGCGGATGGTTGTGGGTTTGAAATGATGATCCGATTAACCGATTCATCGATTTGCGATGGACCGATAGATCGATTTGGATACATATTGATGGATCGACCGATCATTATCCCATTAAACAAACATTCCCAAGAAATAGCTATGTTATGCCGATTTTTGGTTTACAAACCCGTACCTTTGGGGTCAATGAATTTTCAGGGTTGCGCCGATATATGTAGAATTAATACCCTTTTAACCCTCACAGTCTGATATCAACTATGCCAAAGAAAACGCCATTTTACGACCTTCATGAAAAAGCCGGTGCCAAGCTGGTAGATTTTGCCGGATTTGAGATGCCGGTTCAGTATGCCGGAATCAAATCGGAACATGCTGCCGTGCGTGAACGGGTGGGTATGTTTGATGTGTCGCACATGGGTGAATTTTTTGTGAGCGGACCCAATGCGCTCGAACTGATCCAGAAGGTTACGGTGAATGATGCTTCCAAACTATCCCCTGGTAAAGCACAGTATTCCTGCATGTGCTATGAGGATGGCGGTATTGTGGATGATCTGATCATCTACCAGACCAAAGAAGATGAATACATGCTGGTGGTGAATGCTTCGAATATTGATAAGGATTTTGACTGGATCTCCTCACAAAACACGATGAATGCGGACCTGGTCAATGTATCCGATAAATGTGCCTTACTGGCGGTTCAGGGACCAAGATCGGTGGAAGCTCTTCAAAAACTGACCGACACCGACCTTTCTGCTATCAATTTTTATACCTTCGAGGAAGGTAAATTAAATGGCGCTGATGTTTATTTTTCAGCCACCGGATATACCGGTGAAAAGGGATTTGAGCTGTATTTTGACACGGAAGAAGTAGATGCCGAGGAAGTCTGGAATGCGATCATGGAAGCCGGAGAGGAGTTCGGGATCGAACCATGCGGACTGGGAGCCCGGGATACCCTTCGCCTTGAGATGGGTTTTGCTCTTTATGGCAACGATATCACCAAACACACTCATCCATTGGAAGCAAGATTGGGCTGGATCACCAAATTCGACAAAGGGGATTTTATTGCCAGGGATGTGCTGCTTCAAAAGAAAGAAGAAGGCCTTAAGCGACAGCTGGTTGGGTTTACGGTTGAGGGTAAGCGCAATATTCCGCGTCAGGGTTACGAAATTCAGAATGCCGAGGGTGAAACAATAGGTGAAGTCACAAGCGGAACAATGTCCATTACTTTAGGTACAGGTATTGGAATGGGTTTCGTGGCAAAGGAGTACACGGCTGAGGGAACCGACATTCAGATCGTTATTCGAAATAAAACAGCTGAAGCTACGGTTAGCCGCCCTCCATTTATCAAAAAATAAATTCAATTTAGTTCAAAACAACCGTTAGTTAGAGAGTAAGAATTCATGCCGGATATCAATTATATCGACGTATTTTTTTCGGTTCAGGCGTTTCAGGAAGAAGAACTGCGTGGCAAAAGTGCGGTCATCATTGACGTGCTTCGTGCTTCCTCATCCATAACCACCGCCATTCACAACGGGGCAAAGAAAGTGATCCCGGTGGCGGATATGAGTGATGCCATGAAGATCGCCACCACCATGGATCAAAAGGATTATCTGCTTTGCGGTGAGAAGAATGGCTCCAAGATCGAAGGCTATCACCTGGGGAATTCCCCGGCTGAGTACACTCGGGAGGCTGTGAAGGATAAGACCCTCATTTTCAACACCACGAACGGTACCAAGGCCATCAAGAAGGCGGCCCTGGCGAGTGAAGTGTATGTGGGAACCTTCCTGAATCAGCAGAGTATCCTGAATGCCCTGAAAGAGCACGATGATGAAGTGGTGCTGATCTGTTCAGGCTGGCAGGGGCGACTTTCCATAGAAGATACCCTCTTTGCCGGATCCCTGCTTCATGCCATCAGTGGCGGTCAGCTGCCTGATTCGGCCAAAGACGGTGCGAAAGTAGCATTTGGTCTTTTCGAAAAATATGGGCATGATTTAGAAGGAGCCATCAGTAAAAGCGATCATGCAAAACGATTAGCTGAACTTGTTCCAAATGGTGATATTTCATTCTGCTGTAAATTGAATGAATTTGATGTGCTTCCCGGAATGAGGGACGGAATTCTCAAAGATCTAAATGGCTAAAAGCAACTTAAATACATCTACAAGCACACCCGGACTCGATTCTAACCGTAAGAAGGAGATCATCGGCATCATTATCATGTCGATCGCTGTTCTGCTCGGCTTAAGTATCGTTTCCTATAATTCGGCGGATTATCAGTATGCCCGAAGCATTTCATTTGTTGATCTGTTTACGCGGGATGCCAATTCCCTGCTGGTCAAAAACTGGCTGGGTCCGGTGGGTGCCTATATTTCGCACTACCTGGTGCATAGTTTGTTTGGCTACACCAGTATCATCCTGGCTATGATCACCTGCTACCATGGCTGGCACACGTTTCGCCGCCGCGATTTCAAGGAGCTGGGCTGGCTGACCGTTCTGAGCATCTGGAGTATGGTGCTGCTCTCTACTTTTATTGGATGGCTGACCACCTATGCCGACTTTCCGGATGATTCCATCTGGAGTGGAGCGGCCGGCATCGCCATCTCACAGGTGATGTATAACATCACAAGCATCGGTTCCATCATTATTCTATCCGTGCTGGTACTTATCACCCTTTTGATGTTCATCGACCGCGACCTGCAGAAGACCATCGATAACCTCAAGCTGTGGATCGA
>JAASTO010000204.1 GCA_021767245.1 Balneolaceae bacterium | reverse complement strand
TAGAATCCACCAAAGAAGTAGGAGCTCACATATAGTGCAAGCGAGACCCAGCCGGGCAACGTGCTCACATAGGAGAGGCCGAATCCTATGCCGAGCAAGCTACCGCATATCAGCGAGAAGATCAGCTCGGTTTTTTCGCCAAAGATGCCGCCGTGATCGTGGGTATGATCGTGCGATTCTTCGTCTTCATAATCCGAATCGTGATCATGCTCATGGCTATCATCTTCATGTTTAGCCTCACTTTCCTCATGATTCTCTTCATTTTTGGCAGGTGGTTTTTCTATATCATTATTCATTTCATAGCTTCTATCCCGTGACTTAGATTCCTTCTTAAGAAGAGTTTCAACCCCTTCATTTCGATGTTTGATTGATGCTGGCTTAACGCTCAGCCCCATATCTTGAAGAGCAATTATCAAATCTTTAATTGTAGTCTTGCTTTTGTCGAATTCCATTCGAATCCATCCGCTGGACCCGGCAAAGGCATCAACTACACCCTCCAATTCATTTAGCATGCGGGTAATGCTTCGGGCATGACGGGCATGTCTGTTTCCAACTACTTCAACCAACAAGTGGCCGAATTTATCGTGCAGTTGAGCCCCGGTATGTTCGGCAATACTTTTTATTCGATGCAGTGTAATGACATCAGGATCAAAATGAATGCAAAGCTGGGGCGGATTTTCTTCGCTTTTGACATGCACCCGAAAAATACCTTCCCGCCCCTCTAAGGTTCCGGTTAACCGGGACACACATTGATCTTTTAAATCAGGTATTTCAGGCAATAAAACAGGTAAATCAAGTTTAAGTTTTTCCATAATGTCCTAATTTGAGTTAAAAAAAGCTGAACCAGGATTCAACCTAATCCAGCTTGTGAATAGCTGTAACGGTGCATTCTTATGTACTATTCACATAATTTTGCATAGGTACTTTATTCGTGTGTATTGTTAATCCACTTCCATCCCTTGTAGGCTTCTTCTGTATAAAAGTATTTAAGTTCTTCTTTGCTTATTGCATCGACCAATTGTGTTCCCCATTCCTGCCATTTCTTTTCACCAACAATAGCAATTCGGTCGAAATACCCAATGTAGTCCGCATCAAGATTTAAATCTTTCCAGGCAGCGGCTACACTTTCCCACCCTTTAAAGCCCTGCATACTAATATAAAGATGAGGATCGTCAGATTGAGAAATATGATTTTTTAGCATGGGAATAAGTTCATCAAGATCCTGCATTGTCAATTTTCCTGAAATATTCAAAACCAAAACTGACGAATCACTAAGTTCACTAACTTCTATCATAATAGTTTTCGATCATTCCTGTACCGTTGTTAATTATTTACCATAATGTACAATACTACCTCTGTTGAGTCTTGCAGATTTATGTGGTACTTGTGCAGGATTTTGCTGTTAAGCTGACTTCACGAAACTTAAAGAGACTACCACAGGTTTAAGGTTTACAAGAAAAAGTTAACAGTAAAGACTTCAACTTTGAATTATCAAAACGATCAATATCAACCAAACTCACAATTTTCTGTATTCCCAACCGCGGTTAAAAACTTACTTATCATAAACGCGTTGGTTTTCATAGGGTTGAATATTCCGGGTTTAGGTAACTTTCTATACCAATTGGGGGCACTTTGGCCTCTCGAATCCGGAAAGTTTGAAATATGGCAGCCGATGAGCTATCTCTTCCTGCACGCTGGGTTTGCACACATCTTTTTCAATCTCTTTGCACTATGGATGTTTGGTCAAGCTATTGAAAACTATTGGGGTTCTAAGCGATTTACTATCTATTATTTTATAACAGGAATTGGGGCTGCAATTATTCAATTGATATTTGTAAATGCCAACGTTCCTACCGTTGGCGCATCGGGGGCGGTTTATGGAATTTTGCTTGCCTTTGGCATGATGTTTCCAAATCGTTATATCGTTCTTCTTATTCCTCCTATACCCATTAAAGCCAAATATTTTGTAGCAATATTTGGAGGCATTGAGCTAATGAACGGAGTATTAGGCACACAGGCCGGAGTGGCCAATTTTGCACATCTGGGTGGAATGTTCTTTGGGTACGCCTTAATTAAATTTTGGGGACTAAAGAGGCCAGGGTAATAGATAAAGCTTTTTTTATTCAAGCTGTTCCGGAACAAACATAGACAGCTCCGAAGTAATACTCCTTCATTTCTGATTGCTGAAAATGCTGTTCCATAGATTTCCATGGAATTCTTTTCGTGTGAGCCTTTCGTACTCCATAGGTTTTCAGGAATGAAAGGGTGACATCTACTAACCATTCAGGCCACTTTTCCGGTTTTTTGAATTCAAAAATAGACATCCGTTTGCCCGGTTTTAATTCATCAGCAACGTACTGTATGATTTGATCATATTCTGGCGACATAGTTAATGCAGCAGTAGAAAGCACAGCATCCGTATGTTCTGGAATAGCAAAATCAGCCATATCTGACTCGACCAGTTGCACATTTTTCCAACCGTGTCGTCGTACCCGTGTCTGTGCTTTATCTAACATTGATTTCGATAAATCAACTCCAATGATCGTGCCCTTGTATCCCACCTTTCGTTGGAGAATGGCAAAATTTAGCCCTGTGCCACACCCTAAATCAACAACAGTATCCCCAGCTTTTAGCGATAGTTCTTTAATAGCTTCTCTTCTATAGAACTGATACTGAAACCCAATCAGGTTGAACAACCAAAGTGAAAGATCGTATCGGTCCGCCCAATCACTGTAGATTTCTTTGATTTGTTTTTTTGAAAGTATTTCTTGGTCCATGATAATTGTGCCTTTTGTTCACAAAAGTACCCACTCGTTATATTTAGCTTAGTACATTTAAGTTCTTAATTATCTCATTTAGAATAGACTCTTGGGTAATATATTTATTGAATTCAATAAACAAGCTACCCGTTGGTACGATCAAAACATTCATAACTCCTTTTATATTTTTCAGAACGGAAGAAGCAGCCTTAAGCTTTTCGGAATCTGTGAATTCTTTTAATCTAATTTGAAAGTGGCCAAAGGTTTGATCGAGCGATTTGGCAGTTTCCTGGGCCATCCTTTTTACTTGATGTTCACTAATAATTTCTGGATCAAAAGAAATGGTGAGTTGGGGCTTATCTTTAACTGATTCACTTTTTTTTATTTTTAAAATTCCTTCCCTTTTTTTTAGGCTGCCTAACAGCCGGTCAATGCAAAAATCTCTTGAGTCAGAAACACTTCTCAATAATTTTCCAAGTTCGATTTTCATTATTTCCATAGAATTTATTGCTCCCTTTCTAATCAGTAATGATATTTTCTTATACCAATATTCAACCCATATACTATCTATTTCCGCCAATAAAATCTTGCAGATGTATGATATCTATATGCAATTTTATGTTACAAGCGATCAATGGAAGTTCTTTTTTGTTCTTTAATTTCTTTGAAGTGAGATGGTGATAGTCCTGTTTCCTTTTTGAATTGACGAGAGAAGTGCTGTTGACTGCTATAACCAAGCTCGAAAGCAATCTCACTTAAATTTTGCTCTCCATAAACAATCAATTCTTTAGATCGCTCAATCTTCTGTAAAATAAAGTATCGTTCTATAGATTTTCCCTCTACACTGGAAAACAGTCTGCTAAGATGTTGATAGTCTTTGTGAATGTTCTCCACTATATACTCCGACAGATTACCCTCCAGTTTATTCCGGCCATAAATGATCTCAAGAATCAGATGTTTGATTTGTTCCACCAACTGACTGCTTTTATCACTTATAATTTCAAATCCATTTTGATGAACAATATTTGTTAGTTTGATAAACTGTTGCCGGTTCACCGGTTCTTGGAGCTTTATAGCACCCAACCTCATTGATTCTATTACAAAACCAGCTTCGTTTAATTTACTCTCCAGTACTTCTCCGCAATGTTCACACACCATATTTTTTATACGAAAAATTTGTTCTTCCATGGTCATAGTTATGTTTAAAAAGTTGCTGTTGTAACAACAATTAAGCGGTGCATTTCAAATCGCAGTTCATTGTTATCACGAATATAATTTCAGATGACTACTGCCACGGTCAAATGGCAGCAATCTTGGGGTATAAAGTGATGTAATCTTAGCCTATCGAATCACTTCATCGTCGATTTCCCCAGTTCGAATTCTTATAGCTTTATCTACTTCGGATATAAATATTTTGCCATCACCCGAATTGCCCGTTTTTCCTTTTTGGATGATCGTATCAATAATTTCAGCAACCCGTTCATCGGGAACAACGGTTTCCAGTTTTATACGGTTGGTGAGCCGTGCTTTATCTTCGGCTTTAACGTGCCCCCATCCCCGCACATCCGATAAGGTTATACCAGGCGGTTCTGGTAAGGCTTCAAGGCCATCAATGACGTAATCAATCATGTTGGTACGAATAAATGCTTTAATCTCTTTCATAGTAAGTTGGTTTTAATGAAACCTCCAAGGTTTCAAATACCTTGAAGGTTTGTATCTATTTATAATTACAGTTCAACGTGTTCTACTGGTTCAGCGAACCAC
>JAASTO010000037.1 GCA_021767245.1 Balneolaceae bacterium | reverse complement strand
TGAAGCTTGGTAATTTTCAGGGATTAAGACACACGGTTAGGCCATCACTTAGCTTTAGTTACCGGCCGGATTTCAGTGCTGAGCGCTGGGGATATTACAAAACCGTTCAAACGGATTCGCTTGGTTCAACTCAGCAATATTCGATCTTTGAGGATGCCGTTTTTGGAGGTCCGGGAAGAGGAGAATCCCGCTCACTTAATTTCTCTCTGCAAAATGTGTTCGAAACAAAGCGGGTGAAACGTGATAGTACCGGAGAGGTGAGCGAAAAGAATATTCGGTTCATTGATAACCTGTCGTTAAACACTTCCTATAATTTTGCGGCCGACAGCCTGAACTTAAGTGACCTGAGAACCCGGATCAGCTCAAGTGCTATAAACGGGTTGAATTTAAGTGCTACGGCTAACTTTTCATTTTATCAGTTTGATTCAACCGGACGAGAACTGGATCGTTTTTTTATTGAGGACAGTAAAAAATTAGCGCAGCTAAGGTCATTTTCTTTAAATGCGAGCACATCTTTCAGGGGCGGGGATGGGGTTCAGGTTTACACACCTGAATATCGCCGGCGGTATGATCCCTTCGATCAATCTACTTTTCATCCGATCGACACAAGGTTTGGTTATGAACCGGTTCCACCCTTGAACTCTCCATGGAGTGTATCCCTGAACTTCAGTTACAGCTGGACCTATCGCTTTAATGATGAACCGACCAAAAGAGCGACGCTGCGCGCATCTAGTATTTCATTTAATTTGACCCCAAAATGGAGATTTAATACTGATGTAGGGTACGATTTTGTAGGGAAAGAATTTACACCTTCTCAGTTCTCATTAAACCGGGACCTGGAGTGCTGGAACCTGTCATTTCAGATCAATCCGTTTGGGGAGTTCAAGTATTACTTCTTCAGGTTGAGCGTGAACAGTTCACAAATTCAGAGCCTGTTCCAGAAGTTACCGGTTCTAAAGAACCTGGAAAGAAGCTCAAGTCCATCCGGTGCCCGAGGCAGAGGATACGGCGGATTTTAAAGGGAGTCGCGGCCGATATTTGCCAGGTATTTGACCACATACTTACCGATCACGTCAAATTCCAGATTGACCGTGTCACCAACCTTTTTGTCTTTCAGGTTCGTGTGTTCCCAGGTATAGGGAATGATGGCCACAACAAAGGTATTGCCGGATTCCCGGGCAACGGTCAGGCTAATGCCTTCCAGGGTGATGCTACCCCGCCCAACGATCATAGTTTCAAATTCATCCGGGAATTCAATGGTCAGCAGCCATCCGGTTTCTTCCTTCTCAATATCTGTGATCTTACCGGTGGTATCTACGTGGCCCTGCACGAGGTGGCCTTCAATGCCTTTCTGTAAGGTAAGAGATCGTTCCAGGTTCACCGGATCATCTTTTTTGAGGGAACCTATGGATGTTTTGCGAAGGGTTTCTTCCACGCTTTGAACGGTAAAGGTATTTTCGTTAAAGGCGACCACAGTATGGCAGGCTCCGTTGATTGAGATGCTTTCATCCTCATGGCAGGTGTCAGCGAACGAACAGGAAATTTTCATCTCCTGACCACCTCCGTTCAAAGATCTGATCTCATTAACTGATCCTACTTCCTGTACAATTCCTGTAAACATAATTCTGTATTAAAAATATCCGGTTAGTAACATATCATCGCCTACCTGAGTCCAGCTAACGTCCTTCAGTTCCGCGATGTCTCTCATTCTGTTAATGCCGATCCCGATCAGGGAACGGGTGCCGGCTCCCAACAATTTGGGAGCAATAAAAAGTTCGATTTTATCAACCAATCCTTGTTTCAGTAATGCGGAAGATAACTGCTGTCCACCCTCCACCAATACAGAGGTAACGCCCTTTTCACCCAAAAATTTAAAGGCCTGCCTGAGGTTTGCATGCCCATCCACTTTTGATACTTGCAAAATATCGCCCCTGAAATAATTTTGTTTCATTAGTTTTAGCATAGGGTCGGCATCAGTGGCTGAGGCTTCCTTATTCCAGGTTATGATGGTGGTCTTTTCCTCGAACTTGTCGGAAAAAAGATTCAGGTCTTTAGGCAGTTCATAGGGGCCATCAATGACAATGCGCTTAGGCTGTCGCCCGGCTACGTGCCTGACGGTCAGGCTTGGGTTATCTGCCATGGCAGTGGTTCGTCCTACCATAACGGCATCATATTCAGACCGCCATCGGTGAACCAGTTTTCGTGAAGCTTTGCCGGTGATCCATTGTGACTCACCATCAGCGGCAGCGAGATAGCCGTCAGCCGTTTGGGCGATTTTAAGCGTGATGAATGGACGCCCAAAGGTTTGATGATGAATGAAAAACTCATTCAGTTTTTCAGCTTCATCCTTGAGAACCCCGATCTCTACGTCAATGCCTTTATTTCTTAAATGAAGGATGCCTTGTCCATTTACAGAAGGGTTTGGATCCTTCATGGCCACTACCACTTTCTTGATGGGCAAATTACTTAGCATGTTTGCGCAGGGCGGTGTTTTACCGTGATGAGAGCATGGTTCCAAAGTAACGTAAACGGTAGCGTCCTTCAGGGATTTTGGGTTTTTCACAGAATCTACAGCATTGACTTCGGCATGAGCTTCTCCGAATTTTTTGTGATACCCTTCACCGATCTTCTCACCTTCCTTGGAAACAATCACACATCCAACCATTGGGTTAGGCGCTACCATACCCCTTCCCTTTTTTGCCTGCTCAAGGGCTTCAGCCATCCATTGGGTGTGTTTGGTTTCAGTCATACAGTAATGTAGGGTATTTTATATTTTGAGATATTGATCAAACAAAAAAGGGTGAGAAGAAACTCCTCACCCCAAATTATTAATAAAATGCAGTGAATTATTGAAGCAAACGATCTCTGTTATCAACGATATCGGCATCCTCTTTGAGTTGCTCTAACCAAACAGAGTTGAATTCCTGAAATTTTTGCTGCTCTAATCTTTGACGGATCTCATTTCTTGTCTGTGCATCAAGATTAGACAGGTCGGCTTCATTTTTACTGACTACTTTAATGATGAAGACCGCACTGTTGCCCGCAATGGCACCGGAGGTTTCACCGGCATCTAAAGCAAAGGCTGCTCCAATAACCAATGGCTCGCGGCCGGCACCCTGAATAACGGTTGCATTAGCTCTCAGGTTGCTTTGGGATTGAATTTCTTGCTCAGTAGACTCAGCAATGGCTTCCAGCGTTGAATATTGATCGATCAGTCTCTGAACTTTTTCAGTGGTCAGCTCTTTGCGACGCTCGATCTTAACAAGGTTTTCAACCTGAGTTCTGACTTCCTCAAATGGCCGGAAGCCTTCCGGTGTGACTTCAAGTACTTCAAGCACGACGAAATCAGAATTGAGTTCCAGAACCTCTGAAATATCACCTTCATCAGAACCGTCTAAGAAATTCATGATCTGCTGACTGGTTCCAAGGCCAGAAATAAAGTTGTTTCCTTTGGTTGCAAAGGCTTCTTTGATCTCAAGGTTTCTTGAGTTGGCTTCTTCCTCAAAATCAGTTTCTTCAGAAGCGAAGAACTCAAAATCAGCGGCTCTCTCATTAGCATCATCAATAGTTGATGGCAGCGCCTGAATGTTATAGCTCATGATCTGAAACTTGATCTCATTACCACGCTCAGCTTCCTTTTTAAGGATGGCCGCCTGATTGGCAGTCAGGATCACGTCAGATACTTCTCCAACTTCCAGATCGAGTACCGCTTGATATTCTTCTCTTACATCATTTTCGTTCACAAAAGAGGAATTGTATGAAGTGGAAGAGCCCTGGCGAGCCAGGAATAAGGAATCATTTTCAGCCTGTGCGAATGGTTCTCTCAATTCTCTGACATCTTCAATGATCTGAGCCGTATCTGCTTCAGTTGGCAGCTTGCTGAATGTAACATAGCGGAAGCGGTAGCTTTCATCACGTGTAAAACGATCTTTATTGTTGTTGTAATAGCTTTGAAGCTCGGAATCTGAGATCTCAAGATCCTGTTCGGCTACCTCGCTGTAAGGAAATCTTAGATAGTTAACCTCTGCAGTAGTGTTATTGCGAATGTATTCGTCTTCCACTTCCTGTTCGGTGACTTGTAGTCCGGCTGCAATAAAGTTCTGAAGTTTTTGCTGTCTGCGCTGATTGCGGAGCTGAACTTCAAGAGCTACCGCTTGTTGTGAAAATTCACTTGAAGAAAGAACCTGTTGAATGGCTGCGCGATCGATGGTACCATCTTCCCGGGTGAAGTTCTGACGAATGATCGGGGCAGGATTGTCTCCAAATACCATATCAAGAACTTCCTGATCAGAAACGGTAATACCAAGTTCTTTCATTTTCTGATCTAGCAGACGGGAGTTGACGAGTTCATCCCAGGCCTGATTTTCATAAAATGCCCGCATTTCCGGAGTCATTGAGTTCCCAGTTTGCTGACTGTAAGCGTTTGAGTAATACTGTATTCTACTCTGATATTCTTCGTTTGAGATCTTTTCACCGTTTACACTACCCAGTGAATTCGGACCGGCTTGCATAGCATCAAAAAAGTTTACATCGGCCAAAACCCATAGTAAACCAAAAGATCCGATCAGCACCCACAGGATGATTCCGGTGCTGTTTCTCATTTTTTCCATTACACCCATAAAAGGTTACCTCTAAAAAAACGTTTATAAATTTGCGATTTGGTTACCACCAAGTCCATTTCGGTACCTTAGTTAGTAAGCTTGGAAATATAAGCCAATACCTTAGGAATTGAAAGCTGTTTCAAAGAAAAGGGTGCTTAAAATACCTCGATCAGCCTCATGTGCTTGAGATACTTACCCGGATCTTCGTTTATGTTTTTGATCAGTTTGTTCAGGTTTACGGATAAGCTATCTATGTTATTATATAAAGAAGGGTCATTAGCAAGCTTTCCGAGCGTTCCGGTTCCGTTGTTGATCTTGGTCAAGACCTCGTCAAGCGTAGTATTGGTTTTGTTCAGGCCTTTACTCAGCGTTTCCAGCTCTTTACTTGTGCTTTCAAGATTGGTGATCATTGAGGTCAGCTTCTCTTTGTTATCAGCACTGAGGTCATTCACATTACCCAGTGTTTCTTTGGCATGAATGATCATTTGATCGAGATCCTCCTGACGCTGAGAGATCACCTGATCAAGGGATGAGGTGGTGGATCTCAGATCACTCAGAATACCGGAGATATTTTTTTTATTTGAATCACTTAAGGTCTCATTCAAGCCTTCGATCAGTTTTTCAACCCCTTGTATTGAGGCAGATATATCGTTGCTTAGTTTTTCACCTTCGGCAGCAAAACTATCCATAATACCCTGTTCATAGACACCATCAATGGTTTGTCCGTCCTGTATCATTTCCCGGGAGTCAGATTTTTGTATCTCGATGAACTTTCCACCTAAAACACCGCTCGATTTCAGAACGGCCATGGAACCCTTAGGGATCTGGTAATCTTCTTCAATACTGAGGGTTACCAGGGTAGAATCAGAGATCAAGAGATCCATGTTTTTAACAGAGCCGATTTTGAATCCCTTGATATTAACCGGGTTGCCGGGAATCAGGCCGTGTACCTGACTGAATTTGGTGTAGATAATAGTTGAGGTTTTGAACAACGGCTGATCTTTCATGATGCTATAGCCTACAAAGCCCACTATGATAGCTACAATTGTAGTCAAACCAATTTTTAATTCGTTGGAAACTTTTGCCAAGGTTTTGGTCTCCTATGCAGTTTGTTTATTAATTTGATATTCGCTTGCTGTAATGAAATCCATAAGGTTTTTATTATCACTGTGCTTCATGTCGTCGGTTTTGCCAAACCAGCTTAGTTTTTGTTCATCTAAAAAAGCCACCTTATCGGAAATGGATAACACACTGTGCATATCGTGTGTGATAACGACAGAAGTTATATCCATGGTGTTTGCAAGGTTTACTATAAGTTCGTTGATCTCTCCGGAGGTACGGGGATCGAGTCCTGAGGTCGGTTCATCATATAATAAATAATCCGGTTTAAGGATAATGGCCCGCGCTAATCCAACTCTTTTACGCATACCACCCGAAAGCTCAGCCGTGGATTTTGACCCTGAATCCTTAAGGTTTACCATAGTGAGTGCTTCATTCACGTTATGCGAGATCTCCTCTTCCGATTGATCGGTAAAATATCTGAGCGGGAAGGCCACATTTTCAAAGGTACTGATGGAATCAAAAAGGGCACCACCCTGAAATAGGATCCCAAAACGCTGACGAACCTTTCGAAGTTCGGTGTAGCTGAGGTCAAAAACCGATTTTCCATCGATCAGGATCTGTCCTTCATCAGGATACATCAGGGCATTCAGGTGTTTAAGCAGTACTGATTTTCCGCAACCGGATCGCCCAATAATGGCCGTAGTTTCCCCGTCTTGTATAGTGAGTGAAACATCACGCCATACCAATAGGTCGCCAAAGCTTTTTGTCAGGTTTTTAATTTCGATCATGATCTACAACAATAGGGCTGCTAAAATGAAATCTGCCAAGAGAACAAAGATACAACTTAAAACCGTTGCACGCGTAGTGGCATTACCAACACCTTCTGCTCCGCCAAACGCATAGTACCCTTTATAGCAGGCGATGGAAGTGATCACAAATCCGAAAACAAATGATTTGATGATCCCGAAAATAATATCTGATTCAAAGAAAAATGCCCGGCCGCCTTCCATGAATTCAGCCACGGGCAGTATCCCATCCACGGCACCGGCTGTGATGCCTCCTAAAATTCCAAATACGGCAGCTGTGATGTATAGGATGGGAAACATTAAAATACCGGCTGCAATGCGCGGTACCACCAGGAATGAGACAGAATTGAAGCCCATGGCTTCCAGGGCATCGATCTGTTCACTAACCCGCATCGTGCCCAGCTCGGTTGACATCCGGGCACCTACTTTTCCGGCAAGCACCAGGGCACTGATCACGGCCGCTAGTTCAATAATAAGAGACTGAACCACAATGGAGCCAATAATAGTACTGGGATAAATATCTGTATCAAGCTGATAGGCGGTTTGAAGGGTCATGACCGCCCCGGTAAAAATACCTACCAAAAATATGATGGGTATAGATTCGTACCCAACCTTCACGAACTCGTGGAAGAGGTTTTTTCGGTAAGTACTAAATTCTGTGGATGACCTGAGTGCCTGATATAGTAGTTGACCGTACCTGCCAAACTCTCTTATACCACCTGCTATTCGTAGTTCTTTTATTGCGGATATCATTTCTTAATCAATAATCTTGACGTATTGCCGAAGCATTTGATTATATTACAAAACATTTCGGCCAATTGTGATTTATAAATATTTAATGCGAGTCTTAACAGCGCTACTTTTGATTTTACTGGCCACGGAAAATACAGCAGGTCAGTCGAACTCATCAAGTATATATAGATTTTTAGAAATAACACCCACAGCGGGTGTTTCGGCTCTGGGAGGAAGCCATGTAGGATACCTGCATGGAAATTTTTCAGTTATGCACCTGAATCCGGCTTATCTTGGGTTAGAAAATGAGATGGCTGTTTCAGGATCCTACATCAATTTTTTGGGTGAGGCGAACATGGGATTTTCAACTTTAAAGTTGGAGGAGGAAAGGTGGGGAACCTTGTCCTTTGGAGTCCGATACGTCGGTTATGGTGAATTCGATTTTCTGGATACGGAAGGCAACAATTATGGTTCGTTTCGAGCCAGTGACCTGGCGTTATCAGGAGCTTATAGTCGACGATTATTTGAACATGTGACTGCCGGAGTTGAGCTGAACCTGATCCATTCCACCTATGCTGATGTGAGGTCATCAGGAATATCGATGGCAGCCGGAATTTTATATCGAAATATGGAACAGGATTTTAGTGCCGGACTCAGTATTCGAAATGCGGGTTCACAAATATCAAACTACGGCCAAAGCCGGGAGCCACTTCCCCTCAATATCTCTGCAGGGATCTCAAAAAAGCCGGAATCTTTTCCATTTTTGATCACACTCACATTAAATGAAGTAAATGATTGGAACCGAGCTTTATATTCTGACGAATCAGAACCTTCATTTTTTGAGAATATAATGAGGCACACGATCATTGGCGGGCAGTTAGATCTTGGTGGATCTGTTACATTAAGATTAGGCTATGACCACTACCTGCATGAAATGATCAAGTCTAATGAAAATTTTGATCTGGCCGGAATGGCATTTGGTGTAGGAATCAATATTGGCGACCTTACGTTTGACATAAGCCGGAACTCTTACAGTGATCTCGGCGGTCTTACACGATTGAGTTTAAAAACTAAATTATGATGCCTGAATTGATTTAAGGCATATTTAACGAAATAAAGTATGATTAGATATTTAACAGCAGGAGAATCACATGGTCCGGAACTCACGGGGATTGTGGAAGGAGTGCCTGCAGGATTACCGGTAACTGAGGAAGAGATCGCAACCCATTTGGTGAGAAGGCAACAGGGATATGGGCGCGGTGGCCGGATGGCATTTGAAAAAGATTTTGCGACCATCACCTCAGGCTTGAGGTTTGGCAAGACCATGGGCGGCCCAATTGCCATGACCATGCCGAACCGGGCCTTCAAAAAGGATGATGCCGGCTGGCCAACCATCATGAACAAGAAGACGGAAGCAGAAGGGATCGATAAGATCACACTGCCAAGACCCGGCCACGCTGATCTGGTGGGGGCGCAAAAATTCAATTTTGATGACATTCGCCCGGTCATTGAACGATCAAGTGCCAGGGAAACTGCGATGCGGGTGGCTTGCTGTTCCATAGCGCGACAGTTTTTGAAACATTTTGGAATTGAGATCGGAGGACATGTGCTCAGGATCGGTTCAGTAGGCTATGACAGCTGGGAAGCGGTTCGCGAAAAAGCAGATCCATTGATGAAAGACGGGGCTGAATCGGTTTATAAAGCCGCAGATGGATCAGATGTGCGCTGTTTGGATGAAGGTCTGTCTGCCGGGATGAGAGAAGAGATCAAGATATTCAGGAAAAAAGGCTCATCCCTTGGTGGGATCTATGAGATCGTGATCACCGGTTTGCCTGCTGGGCTGGGAAGTTATGTGCATTGGGATAAGAAGTTGGATGGCCAGCTGGCTCAAGCCATTCTCGGTACCCAAGCTATGAAAGGCGTGGAATTCGGACTGGGTTTTGAATCCGGTTCACACCCCGGGCATGAAGTACATGATGAGATCACATACAACGAAGATTCAGGTCGGTTCGAAAGAAAAACAAACCGTATGGGCGGATTCGAAGGCGGCATGACAACGGGAATGCCTGTGATAATAAGAGGTGTGATGAAGCCGATCCCCACCATGCTGGATCCACTTGGAACTGTAGATATGAAAACAAAAGAAGCTACGGAAACCCGTTATGAACGTTCCGATGTGTGTGCCCTGCCAAGAGCCGTGGTTGTGGCGGAAAGCGTGATAGCTCCCGTGCTTGCAAATGCATTTTTGGAGAAATACGGTGGTGATTCTATAGCTGAGATAAAAAGGAATTTTGAGGCGAACAAAAAATGAGTTCCCGCATACAAACATTAGCTAAAGCAGTAAAGGAACATCCGGATGATTCCTTTTATAAGTTTACATTAGCCTTGGAAATGCTGAAGATCGGAGAACGGCGTAAGGCTCAGGTATTATTTGAGAATATTTTGGTTAATGATCCCGAATATATTGGGGTTTATTACCATTTAGGTAAATTATACGTTGATCTTCAGGAAAATGAATTGGCATTAGAAACGTATATAAGAGGAATTGAGATCGCAGATCAGATAAAGGATGGACATGCAAGATCTGAGCTTATGTCAGCTAAGTTTGATCTGGAATTAGAAATGGATTAAAACGTTATGACTTTTAAAAAGTATAAAATACTCCCAATGGTAATGCTGGCAGGACTTCTACTGTTTTCAGCCGGTAATGTTTTTGCTCAACAGAAGGCGACGTATGAAGTAAAAGCAGGTGATACGCTTTATGGGATCTCGAAGTCTTTAAATGTGACCATTGCCGAGCTTCAACAATGGAATAATTTATCAGGTAATGATATCGAGCTGGGTCAGAATTTGATCTATTATGTGCGTGAGGAAAGTGAAGAAGGAAATGCCGAGGGTAATTCTGAACCGTTGATCAATCAACCCTCTGCTTCACAAAATGTATTTTATACCGTGAAAAGCGGAGATACATTATATGGTATTGCGCGCGAACACAATATGACCATCAGTCAGCTTAGGGATCTGAATAATATTTCAGGAGATAATATTCGGGTAGGGCAGACTCTCTCTGTTAAGAAAAAAAATAAAGCACCACCTTCTGTGGCAGAATTTTCAGTAGAATCTACCCCACAGGGTGTATTTTCTGTATATAGCATAAAAAGCGGAGAAACGGTAAGTGCTATAAACCGGCGCTTTAAAATGACCGAAGAGGAATTTTTAAAGCTGAATCCGGATGTAGATCCAAACCGTTTGGTTGCGGGACAAGAAGTCACAGTGTTGCTTCCACCCTCAAGAAATTACGGCAATCCATACTTACAGAAAGCAAACCTGCAGGATCTTGGTAAAGTATCAGTTTCACGATATAACGCAAGTGACGCTCAGGAAACAACCACAAATGGAGAATTATACGACCCAAACGGCTTAACGGCCGCTCACTCAAATATGGCATTGGGCAGCATAATTTTTGTTGAAAACACTGAAACAGGAAACGGTATTTACGTAAGGATAAATGACAGAATTACCGGTTCGGGCTTAAAATTATCACAAAAGGCTTTTGAAACGCTTCAGTTAGGTAGCATGGCTCAGCCCACCGTAACGATCTATACCGAAATCAATGACTAATCAGGTTAAACAGTACTTCGAGAACACCCATACCCTGCTATACAGCTTTCTGGTTAGCCTCCCACTATTCTTTTTATACGAAGTTCTGATCCTGATCTCCCAACCATCCGGCGATGCCATAGTGCGTATCAGTGTGGATGTATGGATCAAATCGCTGTTTACCTCCCTTGGGGTCAGTGCCATCTCATTTTCTCTCTTTATTGTCGCCATCATAGGTTTGTTCATCCTTTATAAGGAAAGGGAAAGGTTAAAAACACTGAAGTTTGTGTACTTCCCCACACTTTTACTGGAGTCGACCATTTATGCGATAGTAGTGGCATTTATCAGTCAGTCTTTGGTTTCGTTTATGCTGAACATGGCGGCAAGCGATCCTATTGCTACACTGACGACCACCCAAAAGTTAGCCCTTTCACTTGGAGCCGGGTTATATGAAGAGTTATTTTTCAGGGTCATATTAGTGACGGTGTTGATCCTCGTCTTTACCAAAGTTTTTGGTAAAAAATGGGCGGCCGTTACCGCAGCGGTTGTACTCTCTGCCTTGTTATTCTCAGCCGTGCATTACATCGGGTCTATGGGGGATGCCTTTACCCTGGGTTCTTTTTTGTATCGCTTTATATTTGGATTAATTCTAAATGGGATTTATGTTTGGAGAGGATTCGGAGTGGCTGCGTGGACACATGCAATTTATGATATAATGGTGATAGCATTCCTATCATAAAAGAAATCACTAACGGGTTAATCAATACAATCTATTTAATATTAAACTAATCTATGGGTAGTATTCGGTTACAGTAATATTATTTATTAAGCGTAGCGTTACAGTTCAGAGATATATTTCGAAAAAATTAGGGATGGTTAAATGTCTCAGTTAACAAGAGATGAAAAGCAGAAGCAAAAGGATTTCGATGAGGAAATAATCCCTCATATGGATGCTTTGTATAATTTTGCACTTCGGCTTACCACAGATCCAAATGACGCAGAGGATCTTGTGCAGGATACTATTGTAAAAGCGTACCGGTTTTTTAGCAGTTATGAAAAGGGGACCAACGCGAAGGCGTGGATGTTCAGGATCCTCAAGAATTCATTCATCAATAATTACCGTAAAACATCTAAGAAGCCCTCTCAGGTTGATTATGATGAGGTATCATCTTATTACGAATCCATAAGGGCAGAGCGCACAGATACCTCCGATCTTGAAAGCCTGATGTTCAGGGAGATGATGGATGATGATCTTTCCACCGCCCTCACCCGATTGCCGGAAGATTTCAGAACCGTTGTGCTGTTATGTGATGTGGAAGGATACACCTACGAAGAGATCGCCAATATGCTGGACGTGCCGATAGGTACTATACGTTCAAGGCTTCATCGTGGAAGAAATCTACTTAAAACAGAATTGCTGGAATATGCCAAAAAACGCGGTTACACCGGCGACTGATCTACGTTGTCTCTTTTTATGAATCTTTGATCTTGAGGGTAACACGCATAGTTGTTCCTTCGTCAAGTTCTGAACGAAGCACAAACACCTGTCCTTTATGATATTCCTCTATGATCCTCTTGGTGAGGCTTAGACCAAGTCCCCACCCTCTCTTTTTGGTACTAAAACCGGGTTTGAAGATGTTTTTGACATTCTGGATCTCAATACCGCTACCGGAATCCTCAATATCGATAATCACCTCACCTTCCTGCACTTTAGAGCTGATGGAAATATATCCACCGGTTTCCTTTTCCTTCATGGAATCCATGGCATTCTTCACCAGGTTTTCAATGGCCCATTGAAAGAGTTCCGGATTGATGTTTACGACCGCCTGAGCCTTTAGGTCTTTACGTACTTCTATTGATTTACTGAGACGTGGAAGCCTCCGTTCCATATACGCTGCCACCTGATCGAGGATAGGCTCGATCTCCATATTCTTCAGTTCAGGCTCAGAACCGATCTTACCAAAGCGTTCAGCTACTCCCCTTAGTCGTTGTACGTCCTTTTCGATCTCATTGGCAATATTGACGGCCGGCTCCTCATATCGATACTCATCTTTTAATAGCTGAAGCCAACCATATAAACTTGAAATCGGCGTGCCCAATTGGTGAGCAGCTTCCTTGGCCATACCAACCCATAAATTTGATTGTTCAGAGCGTGTAATACTTCTATAGGTCGTGTATCCTATACCCAGCAAAAGACCCAGTAAGAGGATCTGAATATATGGAAAGTAGCGAAGCATTTGTACGGTAGGGCTTTCGCCATAATACACATATTGATTCAATTGTCGGTATTCATCCCCGATAGAAAA
Source organism: Balneolaceae bacterium (assembly GCA_021767245.1). Taxonomy (GTDB): domain Bacteria; phylum Bacteroidota; class Rhodothermia; order Balneolales; family Balneolaceae; genus Gracilimonas. The sequence goes on along the minus strand of JAASTO010000037.1, from coordinate 3,894 downwards.
TTGAAAAGGCTCATTCAGGCTTTTGAACTCCCGGATCAGTTCATCCCGGAGTTTATCATCCTCAATTCTGGTCGTGTCAATATTTTTGTAAGCGATGATGAAATCACTTTCATCCAACACAAGGGTTGGGATCTTAAAGCGATCCTGAAGGATGATCTCTTCACGGACAAAATCGGTAGAGCTGCCTGCCGATTCAGCCTCTTCAAGTAGTGTGATAATGCTGTCAGGGACCTCTTCGATCTGCCTGAGCAGAGAAATAGCCTCAAGCAGCATGGCTCCCGGTTGTTCGTTTACCGGCTTACTGGTGAACTCCACGCCCTTGGTCCACAATTCCACACTGGCACGTTCCTGATCGATGATCTTGGTTACAAGATATTGATTATAGACGACTGAACCGATCCCAAGCGTGATGAGCAAAAAAACCAGGATGAGCTTAATTTTATTAGCGGGAACGAACAGTTTCATAGGCAAAGGATACACCTATTGTTGAAAAATAGAAAGATATGTAAGAAAAAAGCCTTCCGTTTCAGAGAAAGGAAGGCTGTTCGATCGGTATCAAATGTGTGTCAGGCTGAGGCTTTCTGCTTTTCATACACCGGGGGGGCCTGCTTTTCAATGGTCTCTTTTGTGATCACACATTTAGAGATATTGTTCATCGATGGCAGGGTGAACATGATATCAAGCATGGAAGCCTCCATGATAGACCTCAACCCACGCGCACCTGTTTTCCGTGCTTTGGCGCGTTTTACAATGGCTTTAAGGGCTTCTTCTTCAAACTTAAGCTCCACATCTTCCATCTTAAAAAGCTTGGTGTATTGTTTGACCAAGGCATTTTTTGGAGTAGTAAGGATATCGAGCATGGCTACATCCGAAAGTTCATGCAGACCGGCAATAACCGGCAGTCGGCCGATCAATTCTGGGATCAATCCATAATGCTGAAGGTCTTCAGGTTCAACGTGAGTAAATATCTCAGGATCTTCTTTGTCGAATTTAACCTGTTCGCTGGTATGGAAACCCATTACACTGGTGGAAAGTCGCTTAGCTATGATGTTTTCAAGGCCGGAAAATGCCCCACCGCAAATAAACAGGATGTTAGCTGTATCAAGTTGTATAAAACTCTGTTCCGGATGTTTACGTCCACCTTTTGGCGGTATGTTGGCGACAGTTCCCTCCAGGATCTTTAATAAGGCCTGCTGAACGCCCTCTCCGCTTACATCGCGGGTGATAGAGGGGTTATCACTCTTACGGGCAACTTTGTCCACCTCATCGATATATACGATACCACGCTTGGCACGTTCCACATCGTAATCCGCTGCCTGAAGGAGGTTGCTTAAAATACTTTCAACATCTTCACCCACATATCCGGCTTCGGTTAGTACTGTGGCATCGGCAATGGTGAAGGGGACATCAATGATCCGTGCAAGCGTGCGGGCAAGCAGGGTTTTACCGCTACCGGTAGGACCCAGCAGCATGATGTTTGATTTCTCGATCTGAGTATCATCGATCTCAGAGTTTTCACCAGAAATTCTTTTATAGTGATTATATACAGCTACAGATAGGGTTTTCTTAGCCATTTCCTGCCCGATCACATAATCGTCGAGTTTATTCTTGATCTCGACGGGTTTGAGCATCGGTTTGTAGCTCTTTTCTCTTCGGCGGGCCAGTGAGGCTAAGTCACTTTCAATGATGCTTGAAGCATCTTCCACGCATCGGTCACAAATATAAACCCCAGGACCGGCTACCATACTGTTCACTTCCAGGCTGGAGCGACTGCAAAATGAACAGTGTACAATATCGCTGTTTTTCTCTTTATCGCTCATAACAAGCTAAATTTAATGAAAATGCCGTTTATTTTGAATTTTTACTGGTCTTTGCGATCAGATTGTCCACCAATCCATAATCAACGGCTTCCTTAGCGGTCATCCAGTTGTTACGGTCAGAATCTTTCATGATCTGCTCTAAAGTTTGGCCACTGTGATCTGCCAAGATCTGACTCAGTTCTTTTTTAACACGAATGATCTCTCTTGCTTCGATTTCAATATCACTCGCCTGACCTTGTGTACCACCTAACGGCTGGTGGATCATTACACGGGCATGCGGCAATACACTTCGCTTACCTTTGGTTCCGGCCGTTAGAAGCACGGCACCCATACTGGCAGCCATCCCCATGCAGGTAGTCGCAACATCACATTTGATGTGCTGCATGGTATCGTAAATAGCCAAACCGGCGGATACTACTCCACCGGGACTGTTAATATAAAACTGAATGTCTTTTTCAGGATCTTCACTTTCAAGGAAAAGCAGCTGAGCTGTGATGGAACTAGCAACCGCATCATTTACCGGAGTACCGAGGATCACAATACGATCTTTAAGCAATCTGGAGTAGATGTCATAAGCCCGTTCACCGCGACTCGTGGTTTCAACGACCATCGGCACGAGGTTATTCTGAATAGGTTGAACAGAATCTAAATTTGGGTCTTCAAAAAGCGGTTGCTTGGTAATCATGTTGTCCTGTATAGGTTATTTATTCTTCTTGTCTTTCTTTTCCTGCTGCTCGCGATATTCGTCTTTGCCCATTTCGTTGATCTTCACCTTGTCCTGCAAGATATCGAATACTTTGTTTTCCCGAATACTGCTGCGCAGTTGCTCGAGCATTTGCGGCTGCTGTGCATAATATTGTTTCAGCTGATCGACAGGCATGCCATAACGGGCTGCTTCCATAGCTAAATGCTCGTCGATATCTTCGGGTTTTATTTCGATATCTTCAAATGTTTCTTGCAGTTTTTGACTGATGAAGGACCATTTGGCTTCACGCACAGCACGGTCTTTCATTCCGGCTTTGTACTGCTCCGCATCAAAGTGTTCCGGAAGCTGACCGCCCTGCTGTTGTTTCAGTTGGTCAACATAAGAGCCCTGAATTTGAGCCACAAAGGTTTCCGGTACTTCAAAGTCATGTGCTTCAACAAGTGCATCGGCCACATCATTCTTGAAAAGGTCCTCTGCAGTCTGGTCATAGTATTCCTGCATGCGACTTTTGATATAGCTCTTGAACTGCTCTTCATCTTCCGCTTCGCCGTTACTCTGGCTGTTTATCAGCTCATCATTCAGCTCAGCCTTGTTAAGCTTCTGAACTTTTTTGATGGTTACGCGGAACCGATCTTTTTCGTCTCCCTCTCCCAGCTCCATATCAACAACATCACCGGGTTTTTTGCCGGAAAGTTCTTTTCTGAAATCTTCTGCTCCATCCTGACGCAGGTCGATCTCCTGACCTTCATCCATATCGCCTTCAACGGGATTTCCGTCTTCATCAAGGGTCTGAACATCAACTATGACCTTGGAATCGTCGGTGGCGGCTTCTTCTACATCTTCCCAGTTTCCTTCACGCTCAAGGGTACGCTCAATCTCTTCAGCCACTTCCTCGTCAGAAACATCGTGAACCATTTTATTTACTTTGATCTTGGAAAGATCCGAGATCTCGATCTCAGGCTTGGAACCGATCTTGAATTTCACTTCAAGCTCATCGTTTTCCCAGGAGAAGTCCACCATTTCAGTTTCACCAATAGGTTCGTACTCAGGTACCACTTCTTTTTCAAAGATCTTCTGAACAATGTTACTGATCTCTTCTTGTTCGATCTCGTTGCCAAAACGCTTTTTGATCATCCCCATTGGGACTTTACCGGGACGAAAACCGGGCAGCTGAATTTGGGCTTTGTACTTTTTATAGGCTTTGTCGAAATCTTCCTGAAGGTCTTCTCTTTTTGCTTTCAGGGTTACTTCTTTATCGACAGATGTGAGCTCTTCTACAGAAATATCCACGTGATCTCCGCTTTATTTATTTTATTCAGTAAATGAACAGGATTTCAATTAAAATTAGGAAGGATGTACGAGAGGGGG
>JAASTO010000203.1 GCA_021767245.1 Balneolaceae bacterium | reverse complement strand
GAATGAGAGATCTCCGGAACCACAACCCCAATGGTAAACGACTTGTTAGATACCAGGCTTTTGGCCAGATAATTAGGCGTGTATCCCATGCTTCTTGCTTTCTCCAGAACCTTCTTCCGGGTCTTTTCATCCACATTCTTTTTGTTGTTGATGACCCGGGAAACGGTCATGGCCGAGATCCCGAGGGCTTCTGCGATTTGCTTTAGCGTGACGTTTGAACTCACCCTGTTACTCCAAAGAGATTCTTGTCAGGTTTTAGTTGAATGATAATGATCTGTTTTTCAGATCAGGCTAAATTAACTAAAATTTCAGGGTATATCTCTTTACCTCATCAGAATACCGATTGGCATTGTAAGATTTGATGTAAACCGTCTCTCCCGCAACTGCTACGATCTGCTCTTCCCTCGAACGATCAAAGGTAGCAAGTGGCGCTCCATCAGGAGATAAAACATACCACTGGTGGAGATCCGGGTTGGATACAATGGAAGCCACCCACATTCGGTTCCGGTCATCAATAAAGGCGTGTGATAATGCCGGCCACTGTTCAGGCAGGTCGGCCCGGCGTATGGCTCTCCGCTGGAAGGTGTCTGTAAACAGATCGACCAACTCCGAGCTGATCAGGTCAGCTTTTTCGATGGGGTAATGCCGGGTATCACTAACATGGCCGATGCTGTCTATCAGGGAAATTAAAAAGTGATCAGTGTCAATGGAGTAGATCCTTCCCACTGAATCTGTTTGGATCAATATTTCCGATTCATACGGCATCATCATGATCAGCGGGGGATCCATGGTTCTATCCACATGCAGCTTCCTGCTGGGAAACGTGAACATCTGATCAGAGATCACATTTCCGGATCCGTTGATTCTGTAATAAACGAGTCGGCGGTCTTCGGTGCTTTTAACCACCTGAAAACCCACCAGGTAATTTCCATCGGCCATAACCTTCAGATTTACCGGCTTAGCTGAACTAAGAGAATCGATATTCAGGCTCTTCATGACACCACCCAGCTTCGTCACCCCGGTCAATTCAAGTTCTGGCAGATCATACTTGTATACCCGGTTCAGAGCATTATCGAAAGCAAAGAGATAGTCAGCCTGCACCTTTAGATATGCCGGGTCCCGGTAATCGCCCGGATCACTGCCCAGTCCACCAAGGCTTTCAGCATGATTCCCAAACTCATCAAAAACCTCGATCCTTTTATTGTAATCATTGGCTACAAAGACCCGCCCACTTTTATCAGCCGCCACTGCTCCAATATCATTGACCGTTTGGCTGGAACCGATCCTGAAAGACTCATCCCGTATAAGCCGGACTTCCTTCACATCATCCAGACTGAACTGACGGGCACCTTCAAAGTGCTTTGGATCAACTTCCCCGGAATTATTACAGGCTGAAAGCAGCAGGGGAATGGAAATAAAAACTAAAACAGTAACAAAAACTCGGTTTATCATACAAGGTAAGCTAACTAATTTGACCGAGAACTTGTTTCGTAATTATTGGAAGTGAATAGGCTGTAAACAAAAAAAGCTTCTCAAAAATGAGAAGCTTTAACATGTGGGCGATGAGGGACTCGAACCCCCGACCCCCTCGGTGTAAACGAGGTGCTCTGAACCAACTGAGCTAATCGCCCGACTTGCTTGAAGGGCGACAAATATAAGAACATTTCAAACACAGACAAAGAAAAAAGATTCAACATCTTGATTTATTGGTTAACACTGTTAACTTATGCAGATAGAACTGCGGGCATTCTGACCGTCTGACAAGCCTAAAATTTCATACATGCCGCCAAATCCAAAACTTATGAGTAATACAAAGAGCTACCCTTTTAATGCCGTTATCGTGGATGGGTGCCGCATCCCATTTCAAAGGTCCGGAACCAATTACAATGATATGATGGCGTATGACCTCGGACGTATGGCCATCAACGGGCTTATTGCGCGAAACCCGGTCGACCCCAAGGAAATTGACCGGGTGATCATGGGAACTGTGATACAGGAAGTCAAGACCAGCAATGTAGCCAGGGAAAGTGCCCTCGGTGCGGGGATCCCGGACTCCGTTCCTGCCTTTACGACCACCATGGCGTGCATCTCATCCAATCAGGCCATTGCCAGTGGGGTAGACCTGATCAGAACCGGTCAGGCCAGGATCATACTGGTGGGCGGAACTGAGACCATGTCAGATATCCCTGTTCGGTTCAGAAAGAAATTCCGGCAAAAAGTACTGGAGGCACGGAAGTACAAAAAGCCCACGGATTTTCTGAAGTTCTTCAAGGGACTGGGCTTCAAGGATCTACTCCCTGAACTACCGGCTATTGCGGAATTTTCTACCGGGGAAGTGATGGGCGAAAGTGCTGACCGGATGTCGGCACGGTTTGGTATCTCACGCAACGATCAGGACAAGTATGCCATGCGTTCACATCACCTGGCGGCTAAAGCCACAGAAGAAGGCTTACTGGATGAAGAACTCATTCCGGCCAAACTTCCACCAAAGTTCGAGGTGGTCAAACAGGACAACGGTTTTCGTGAAGATACCTCCATGGAAAAACTTGGGAAATTGCGCCCGGCCTTCATCAAACCGCATGGAACCGTAACGGCCGGTAACTCCTCCTTTTTAACGGATGGTGCCTCGGCCTGCTTCATCATGGAAGAACAGATGGCCCTGGAGCTGGGACTTAAACCTAAAGCCTATTTACGTGAATACAATTTTGTCTCCCAGGATCCGGGTGAAGAGCTTCTGCTGGGACCCGCTTATGCCATCCCAAAAGTATTGGACGCCATGGACCTGAACCTTGAGGATATGGATGTGATCGAACTCCACGAGGCCTTTGCCGGACAAGTGCTTTCCGTACTGACCGCTCTGGATTCTGATTCCTTTGCCAAAGAAAATTTAAACCGTGATACAAAAGTCGGCACCATCGATATGGATAAGCTGAACACGCTGGGTGGCTCACTATCTTTAGGGCACCCATTTGGAGCCACCGGCGTTCGGCTTGTCACTACCGCCGCCAATCGCCTCATCCGCGAAGACGGCAAATACGCCCTGGTTTCCGCCTGCGCTGCAGGGGGGCAGGGTCATGCTATTGTACTGGAGAGGTATGAGGGGTGATATCTTGGGAAATCGTTTATACAACATTGCCCCATTCACGACCTCCTCTGCCTGCCTGCCGGTGAGGTAGGTCTCCTCCTTAACAAGGAGGAGTACGCCTAATTATAACTCAGAAGCATGAATCAATTTTTAAATTTCAAACAACTCCAAAAAGCCCTCTCCTTGCGAAGGAGAGGGTTGGGTGAGGTCGGGATCGGGGCAACCAAGCCAGACCTCACTCAAAACTCTATTTAACAACCATGTCGCTTAAAAACCCAAAACAGACCAAGCAATTAAGGCGGGATCTTCGTCAGAACATGACTGAAGCAGAGGAGTTGTTATGGCAACGAATTCGCAACAAAAAGTTATGCGGGGTAAGGGTGAAGCGACAATATGGGCTTGGTCCTTTTATCCTGGATTTTTATATCCCTAAAGCCAGATTAGCGATCGAAATAGATGGAAAGATCCACCTCAAAAAAGAGCAAAGAGAAAGAGATCTGAACAAAGACACCTTTCTCACTGAGAATGGCATTAAAGTCGTTCGGTTCACAAATGAAGAAGTTCTTAATCACATTGAAAATGTATTTGCAAAACTAGAAGCTATTATAAATGAAACTTTGGATTGATCATATGTATGTAGGATTGGATAACAAAGCCCCATTCACGACCTCCTCTGCCTGCCTGCCGGTGAGGTAGGTCTCCTCCTTATCAAGGAGGAGGATGCCTAATTATAACTCAGAAGCATGAATCGATTTTTGAACTTCAAACAACTCCAAAAAGCCCTCTCCTTGCGAAGGAGAGGGTTGGGTGAGGTCGCAATTGGGGCAACCAAGCCAGACCTGCATATAAAACCAATTTAAACATCATACCTCTAAAAACACGCACCATGAGCTACCTTAATATCTCTCAGAAAGACTCCGTCGCCATCATCACCCTTGACCTGCCCGGGGAGAAGGTTAATAAACTGAATGAATCCATGATGGATGAGTTTTCGTCGTTTTTAGATAAGCTTGAATCTGACAAAGATCTTAAGGGTGCGGTCCTTATTTCCGGGAAGAAGGATAACTTCATTGCCGGTGCGGATATCGATATGTTTCAGGCTCGCGAAACCGCTGAGGAAATTGAGCAACTCAGTAAGGATGGCCATAAGATCCTGAACCGTATTGCGGAGTTTAAGAAACCCATTGCCGTTGCGGTGCATGGCAGCTGCATGGGGGGCGGTCTGGAGCTTTCCCTGGCTTGTCACTATCGGGTGTGTTCCAAGAGTTCAAAAACGGTGTTTGCCCTGCCGGAGGTGAAGCTCGGTTTACTTCCCGGCACCGGGGGCACACAACGGCTGCCACGGCTTATTGGACTTCAGAAGGCATTGACCTATATGCTCACCGGAAAAAATATGTACACTCGTCAGGCTAAGAAAATGGGGCTGGTGGATGAAGTCACCCACAAGGACGCGATCGAAGAGGCGGCCATTAAAGGGGTGCACAGGATCGCTGATGG
>JAASTO010000202.1 GCA_021767245.1 Balneolaceae bacterium | reverse complement strand
TTTTAGTCACTCTGATTTCACAATGTTGTCAGATAGGTTAAAGTATTTTTTAAAATACCAAAATGTTTCAGTCAGGACTATTGTAATTAAATCATCCGGAAAAAGCATTTCAATGGTTTCAATAATGACTTATCTTTGGGGTTCGCAATAGAAAAAACATTCAAACATTCATCAATGCATTCCTACAAGCCGGAAAAGATCGAGTCCAAATGGCAAAAGTACTGGCTCGAAAACAAGACCTTCAAAACCCCAACTGATACTTCCAAGCCAAAGTACTACGTATTGGATATGTTTCCGTATCCCAGTGGGGCAGGGTTGCATGTAGGTCACCCGGAAGGTTATACCGCAACGGATATCATCTCCCGCTATAAGCGGATGAATGGGTTCAATGTGTTGCACCCGATCGGCTGGGATGCCTTTGGGTTGCCGGCCGAACAGTATGCGGTTAAAACTGGTACCCATCCCCGGATCACCACTGAAAAGAATATCAATAAATTCCGCGAGCAGCTTCAGGCGATCGGTTTCAGTTATGACTGGGACCGTGAGGTGAATACGACCGATCCTGATTACTACAAATGGACGCAATGGATCTTCCTTCAGCTCTACAAAAAGGGGCTGGCTTATGAAGATGAGGTAGCCGTGAACTGGTGTCCTGAGCTGGGAACCGTGTTGGCAAATGAGGAAGTCATTGATGGAAAAAGTGAGGTCGGCGGTCATCCGGTAATTCGAAAGCCGATGCGCCAATGGGTACTAAAGATTACCAAATACGCTGAGGAGCTTCTGGAAGGACTGGAAGATCTGGACTGGTCGGAATCCCTGAAAGACATGCAACGTAACTGGATCGGAAAATCCATAGGTGCTGAGATTGATTTTGAAATAGATGGATTTGACGAAGAACTCCGAGTCTTCACAACCCGCCCGGATACCATCTTTGGAGCCACTTATATGGTATTGGCTCCGGAACACCATCTGGTTGATAAGATCACGACGGAAGAGCAGAAAGAAGCGATCGAGAATTATAAGGTAGAAGCTGCCAAGAAGTCTGATCTGGAGCGACAGGAATTAAATAAGGATAAAACCGGAGCCTTTACAGGGGCCTATGCGGTCAATCCGGCCAATGGGAAAAAGATCCCGATCTGGATCGCGGATTATGTGTTAGCTAGTTATGGAACCGGAGCCATCATGGCGGTACCCGGTCAGGATGAGCGCGATTGGGAATTTGCCGAGAAATTTGATCTGGAGATCGTTCGTACGGTTCAAACCCCGGAAGACTTTGACGGAAAAGCTTATACCGGTGAAGGCCCGGCTATAAATAGTGATTTTCTCAACGGACTGGAGATAGAAGCCGCCAAGAAGAAGATCATCGCATGGCTGGAAGAGAAGGGAGCTGGTAAGAAATCCGTGAATTATAAACTGAGAGACTGGCTGTTTTCACGTCAGCGTTATTGGGGTGAGCCGTTTCCGATCATTCATGTGGATGGAGAGCATAAGGCATTGCCGGAATCAGAGCTGCCGGTCACCCTTCCCGAAGTGGATAAGTATCAACCGACCGGTGATGGGGAGCCACCATTGGCTAATGCCAAAGACTGGGTCAACACTACTGATCCCGAAACCGGAAAGCCGGCTAAGCGCGAAACCAATACCATGCCACAGTGGGCGGGATCCTGCTGGTATTACCTGCGTTACATCAGCCCGGAATTTGATGGGGGGCCTGTGGATCCTGATTATGAAAAATATTGGATGCCGGTGGACCTATACGTTGGTGGAGCCGAACATGCAGTGCTTCACCTGTTGTACGCCCGATTCTGGCATAAGGTGTTGTACGATATTGGTGTGGTCTCAACCAAGGAACCCTTTCAAAAACTGGTGAATCAGGGGATGATTCTGGGTGAAATGGAATTCACCGGTCCGGATGGTGAAAAGCTTTCAGATGATCAGGTCGAGAAAAAAGGAGAAGGCTTTGTCCTGAAAGGCACCGACACAAAGGTGGAAGCACGGGCTCATAAGATGTCCAAGAGTCGTGGCAACGTCATCAATCCCGATCATATCATCGAACAGTATGGAGCGGACTCATTGCGTCTTTATGAGATGTTTATGGGGCCACTGGAGCAGGTAAAACCATGGAGCACCAAGGGTGTGGAAGGGGTGAACCGATTCCTGAACAGGGTGTGGAGATTACTGGTAGATGAAGAAACCGGTGAGATCTCAGATAAGGTCAAAGAAATGGAAGCGACCAAAGAGCACCTGAAACCACTTCATGAAGCCATCAAAAAAGTAAGCGAGGATATAGAAAACTTGCGGCTAAATACAGCCATTTCGGCATTGATGATCTTTGTAAATGAGGCCAATAACTGGAAGGAAATTCCGAGATCCGTAGCCAAAGAATTCATACAGATCCTGAATCCGTTTTCACCTCATATCACCGAAGAACTTTGGACCATGTTGGGGGAGGAGGAAACCATTGCTTATTCAGAATGGCCGGAATTCAATGAAGAATATCTCAAGGATGATACCGTAACCTATCCAGTACAGGTGAATGGGAAGGTCCGGGCAGATATTGAGGTAGATGCCGATAAAGCCAAAGATAAGGACTACGTGCTTGGTCTTGCCAAAGAAGAGGAGAATGTAGCCAAATACCTTGAAGATGGGAACCTGGTGAAGGAGATCTTTGTACCGGGACGTATCGTGAATCTGGTGGTCAAGTAATTCGCGATATTAAATGTTCAAATCGCCCAGGGTGATACCCAAAGGGTCTTAATAACCCGAACTCAGGTTAATTACGCAGGAATTTGACTCCCGGGAACTGAAGGTTCCCAGTCTGCCACATTCAGGCTTTCGTCGATTGTCCAGCTACCCATTTTGGATTCTAAAGTCACGGCAATTTTTAATTTCTTAATGTATTCGTTTCGAGGGAATGCCGTACATCCCTGATCCTTCCAATGGTCAGTAACAAACTGCAGATCGTTTAAGACAAATCCCCAGTGTTGTAAATGGCAATTCAGATACATAAAAGCCACTTTAGACATATTACTTTTCGTATGGAAAAGTGATTCAGTGGAAAAGAATTTACCTAAGGCCAAACCATACAACCCACCAATTAACTCATTCTTTTCACTCCAAACCTCCACAGAATGGGCATAACCCTGTTTGTGAAGTTCACACCACACCCAAATTGTTTCGGGAGTGATCCATGTGATATCCCTGTCTGCACAAGATTCCATCACTTCTTTAAAGGCGGTATCAAATGTGACGGCAAATTTTTTCTTTTTGACGGTTCGTCTTAATCCTTGCTGAATTTTTAGATCTTTCGGAAGCAACGCCATTCTTGGGTTGGGTGACCACCATTTAATCGGTTTTTTATAGTAATAAGGAAAGATCCCAGAACTGTAAGATTCTATGATCTTTTCAGAAGTCAATTTCCCTCCAACTGAAACCAATCCCTCGGGGTTTTTGAGTGCTTTTTCAGGGTCCGGAAAATTATTGTTTTCTGGATATGAAGTTAACATACCCATAAGGTATAGAATAAGAACATTGAATTTTCTCTGAAGTTTCCCCTTTAAATTATTGATACTCATCTTACCCCTGTTTATTTATACCAACTAATATTGCTCCGGGGATATCTTAACATACCCGGATTACCCATTCAAAAAATAATCGGCTTTACATGGTCTATTATAAAGAAATGTAAGGACGGAAGGAATTATAGAATTGTTAGTCATTAACGCGTAAGTAATGGGGTAATCATTTACACCTTCTTTGCAATGTAAAATCCGTAGCTGATGTAATTTTTGTATTTCTTGTACAGTTCAATCTCAGCTTTTTCTTGATCAACAAGTCTCCTGGCTGATTCAGAATGGCTATGTTTTTCCAGAAAAGAATCAAATCTTAATTCCATTGGATCATAGTAATTCTTGAGCCAGCATGACTCCGGCAAAGCAAAATAACCGACGGGGGAGTACCCGTTTTCTTCCAGTAATTTGATCTTTGAAGAGGCTGTGTCGATCTCCGGGTATTCTCTATTCCAATGATCTTCTATTTCAGGTGGGCGCGAATCAGTAAGCCAGGTTATTTCGCTCACAGCAAGGTATCCGCCTGGTTTAATAAAATGTCTCCATTCTGTGATACCTTTCTCAAACCCCATAGTGTAAATGGAACCTTCAGCCCAGATCACATCAAATTCTTCATTTTGAAAGGGAAGTTTCGTCATATCCGCTTCAAGTGTATTGATGCGCTCTTCCAATCCAAGCTGTTTAGATCGATGATTCAATTTGTTCAGGAATTCAGGGAACAGATCTACGGCCGTGATTTTTCCATTAGTATGTTGAGCGAGAGTAATGGTTTGCTCCCCGGTTCCACAACCAATATCAGCAATGCTGAGTGGCCGGTTTTCACTTTGCGTGATGAAGCTCAGAGCTTTCAATGTCTCAATTTCACTTCCCGGGCCTTGCCGTTCAGCATCTTTATGAAAGTCTATCAGTAATTCTAATTCAGTCATTGGGCTACCCCTTCAATATGTAATTCATAAAAAAGGCTCCGACGCGGAGCATCGGAGCCAGTATAAGTAAAGTTACTCTTTAAACGGATCCTTGGATTTCACCTGTTATATCTTTTTCAG
>JAASTO010000036.1 GCA_021767245.1 Balneolaceae bacterium | reverse complement strand
TGATAACCTGAAGGCTTTTAATCGTGAGGCAAATAATCCTATGATCCCCACAAAGATCACCAAAAAATAAAGAGCGTTGAAATCGTTATTCTCTGAACCGATGATCCCTACGGCACCGTTGGCCCAGATCAAAAACAATCCACTTCCCAAAGCACTGGCTGATGCGACCTTGAAAAGATTTGAAGAGGTGTTTCTTGTCACGACCTTAAAAGTTAATCCGGTTCCAAAGATAAGAGTTCCGGCAAAGAGGAAGTCCGAGAAGGTCCAGTTGACCTCGGTACTGAATTGCATTGAGATCAAAGGGATCAAGAGCAGGCAAATGGTTGTAACGGCGATGTAAAATAAGTGCCGGGTAAAGTTGTTTTCAGTTGTCATGATAAGTTTCCTGTTATTGTTAATACGGCTCACTTTGAAATACAAAGTGAAGGATTAAAATTTTTAGTTTTTGGTAATGTTCGTTTTAATGCGGATCAAGCCAAAGCAGATGGCTCCACCAAGAATAAGTGCCAGAGGCAGGGCTCCCGGTTCATCTTCCACTATTATCATGTAAGTCATGAGGGAAAGTCCCAGAAGAATGATCAAAAGTGAGGTTACAAGTCGTATTTTTGATCGGTCCATGATCGGTTAGCTTATTTTTGAGTGTTAATGATCTGTTCCATTACATTCAGATAATCATTGAAAGCCTTTCTGCCTTCGGGTGTCATGGAATAGCGGGTATTGGGTTTATTGTCAATAAAGGACTTCTGCACCTCCACAAAATCTTCCTTCTCCAGTTTTTTGATGTGAGTGGCCAGGTTACCATCCGTCACGTTCAGGAATTCCTTGAGGGCCGTAAAATCGAGTGAGTCGTTAACCGCCAGGGCTGACATGATGCCCAACCTGACGCGACTTTCAAATGCTTTATGTAGATCGTCGAATGAGATTTTCACAACGTATCACCGCTCGTACCTTAAATGCATGAAAATTCCATAAAGGATGTGTACAAGGCCAAAGCCCAATGCCCAGAATAGGAGTCCAAATTCTATGAAGGTCAGATTCAGAAGACCGAGTAACATCTGAATCAGTCCCATGATCCTTACTTCTTTCACGGTATAGAATCCGGCATTAAATAATGAGAGTCCATAAAACAAAAGAGTCAGGGGAGCAATCAACCCAAGTAAACTTCTGGAGATTAGGATCACGATAAGAAATCCCCCTGCAAAGAGCGGAACCGACATGCTTGAAAGCATTTTACGGGAAGTGGGGTTCCAGGCTTTTTCATCTCGTTTACCTGCTTTTCGGTAGGAATCAAAAATGGCACCTACCAAAGCAATAATCAAAACACCAAGTGACAGCCATATCAGAGTTGTGAGATCAGGGTAGGGGTATAAGATCTCATCCGGCCTGAAATCCATGACAAAATGAGCAATGGCTGCCCCTGCTAATGCGGCCATACCGGCTATGATACCTGCCCATCCGGAAAGGGACAAAAATTTGGAAGATCGCTCCATCATGGAACGGATCTCAGCAATATCCTGAATGTAATCTTGTTGGTCTTTCATGAAAAGTACTTTTTATTTAAAAGTACAATTGAATTTTATGTTTTGCAATAAGGCAGAGAAAAATTTTTGAATCGTGGACTTGTGGATTGCCCGGGTTTTTAAGGCTCCCCGACTCCATAGGAGTCAAACTTAAATAGCTTAGGGTTTCAACCCGGGGTTAATGATGGAGAGGAAAAATTTTTGCCTGGTTGGTTTTTGTGCAGAGATCATTAACCAAACATTGGGCTTGGTGCAAGTTTCAACACATTTGGACCTGGTGGTCCATAGTTGCATTCCCAACGGGGATCGTTGGGAATGAGGTTAAATTATTAAACGATAATTCGGTTCATCGGTCCATAGCAAATCCAGCCCCATCTATTTTCATTGAACCGATTTGCGAATAACGATTAACCAATCTCAAACCACACATGAGTTCAAACCATATTTTTCCTATCTTTGAGGCTCTGTAAAATTCAACACTCACACATCAAAATTAATGTCTCATAAGACTTCCGCTCAGATCCGTCAGGAATTTTTCGATTTCTTTGCTGAAAAAGATCACGCTATTGTTGACAGTGCTCCTGTAGTTCCCAAAAATGACCCCACTTTATTGTTCACCAATGCAGGAATGAATCAGTTCAAATCCATTTTTCTGGGTGAGGAAGATGCCCTGAAACATGATGGCAAGCTTTGGAAGCGTGCAGCCGATACCCAAAAATGTATCCGTGTTAGCGGTAAGCATAATGATCTCGAAGAAGTAGGGCACGACACCTATCACCACACTCTTTTTGAGATGCTGGGTAACTGGTCATTTGGTGATTATTTTAAAAAAGAAGCTATTGGCTGGGCGTGGGAGTTATTGGTGGACAAATGGGGACTCGACCCCGACCGCCTTTACGCTACGGTTTTTGAAGGGGATGAAGCCGATGGTCTGCCGGCAGATGATGAAGCCGTTGAATTATGGAAAAGTGAAACGAGTATCAATCACGACCACATTCTGAAGTGCAGCAAAAAAGATAATTTCTGGGAAATGGGGGAAACCGGTCCGTGCGGACCTTGTTCGGAGGTACACATCGACCTTCGTTCTGATGATGAGCGTAAAGAAAAACCCGGCCATGATCTCGTGAACATGGACGACCCCCGGGTGATGGAGATCTGGAACCTGGTATTCATTCAGTTCAACCGCAAGCCGGATACTTCACTCGAAAAATTACCTGCTCAGCACGTGGATACCGGAATGGGTTTTGAGCGCATTTGTGCCGTGCTGCAAAATAAAACCTCCAACTACGATACGGATGTCTTCACTCCGGTGATCAATGAGATCGCTGACATGGCCGGTTTGATCTATGGTGAGAATGAAGAAAAAGACATCGCTATGAGGGTGATCGCTGACCATATTCGTGCCGTTACCTTCTCCATTGCAGACGGAGCTTCACCCGGAAATGAAGGGCGAGGTTTTGTGATCCGCCGAATTCTACGACGTGCTATCCGTTACGGCTGGGACGTGCTGGATTTCAAAGATCCATTCTTCTATAAACTGGTGGATGTATTGGCTGATCAGTTCAAGAATATCTTCCCGGAGATCAAAGCTCAAAAAGATTACATAGTGAATGTGATCCGTTCGGAAGAAAAGAGCTTTCTCAAAACATTAGGTCAGGGGATTGAGCTGTTTAACGAGATGGTGGAAGGGAAAAAAAAACTCTCTGGCGAAGATGCATTCAAACTGCACGATACCTACGGATTTCCTATTGATCTAACCGAGCTGATGGCCCGTGAGCGTGGGGTTGAAGTGGACGTTGAGGAATTCAATAAGCACATGAAAGCACAGAAAGACCGTGCCCGGGCAGCCGGTAAGTTCTCAGTGGATCAGAGTGATTCCAGATCCTGGAATGTGATCAAAGAAACTGACGATTTTGAGTTTGTGGGTTATGATGATGCTGAAGCGGAAGTCGAAATTCTTGCTTACAGAAAAGAAGGTGAGCGATTTGCCCTTCAACTGTCTAAAACTCCGTTTTATGCAGAAAGCGGTGGTCAGGTAGCTGATACCGGATTGATCACCAATGGAAACGATTATATCAAAGTGGTGGATGTTCAAAAGAACAATGGACAGTTCATACATTATGTAGATAAACTACCAGAAGATCTATCCGGAAGGTGGACCGCATCTATTGACCTGGATCGAAGAATTGAAATTCAAAAACATCACTCCGCTACGCACCTGGTTCATGCTGCACTGCGTGGAATTCTCGGAGATCATGTGGCTCAGAAAGGCTCGCTGGTGGATGAACATCATCTGCGTTTTGATTTCTCTCATTTCGAAGCCATGACCGACGAACAACTGGACGAAGTGGAGCAGTTGGTAAATGAAAAGATTCAGGAAAATATCCCGCTGCAGGAAGAACGCAATGTACCAATTGATGAAGCCAAAGAACGCGGTGCCATGATGTTGTTTGGTGAAAAATATGGTGAAACCGTTCGGGTGATTACATTTGATGAAGATTATTCTGTGGAATTGTGCGGTGGTACGCATGTGGGGGCTACCGGCGAGATCGGTTATTTCCGGTTTATACAAGAAACGTCCGTAGCGGCAGGTATTCGCCGGATTGAGGCTGTTTGCGGAACACAGGCGGATAAGCTGCTCCGCGATGAAAAGAAATTATTACAACAGGTAAAAGGTGCGATCGGTCAAACTCAGGATCTGGCTGCCGATGTATTGAAGCTGATCGAGGAAAAGAAAGCGCTCGAGAAAGAGCTCGAAAAAATGCAAATGCAGAACACCGGTGCCAAATTGGATGCATTGATCCGGGAAGCAGGTTCACTTGGGTCAGGTATTAACCTGGTGAAAGGTGAGATCGCAGGTGCTGACATGGATGCACTGAAGCAACTTGGTTATGATGGCATTCAGAAAACAAAGAAGAATACGGCTATTGTGCTTGGCAGTAAAGATGAGGAAGAAGGCAAAGTGTACCTGATGGTGGCTTTGACGGAAGACCTTATCAAGGATAAAGGTTTGAAGGCCGGTTCGTTAGTCGGTCAGCTTGGAAGACTTGTTGGCGGAGGCGGTGGCGGCCAGCCAAATCTGGCTACAGCCGGAGGACGTCAACCCGAAAAACTAACTGAAGTCCTCGAAAAAGTGAATGAATTGATCGAGGAATCTATTTCTTAATTCGGAACAGGAATGGAACGCAGATAACACAGATTTGGCGGGTCATCGCGGAAGGAATTGTTTTTTGTAATTATTGATCATTAAGGAAATTAAATGATTGGTTATGAAACATGAGGAATTGACGGAAAAGATCATAAAATGCTTTTATGTAGTTTATAACCGATTAGGTTATGGTTTTCTGGAAAGCGTTTATGAGAAAGCGATGCTCATTGAATTGAAAAGAGCAGAATTGAAAGCTGTCCGACAATTTCCGATTTCCGTTTCATATCGAAATCAAAATGTAGGTGAATTTTTTGCAGATGTTTTGGTTGAGGATAAAGTCATTCTGGAATTAAAGACTACAAAGAAAATAGACAAAGACCATGAATATCAGTTGATAAACTATCTTAGAGCAACAAAAATTGAGATAGGTCTATTGTTTAACTTTGGCAGAACACCTGAATTCAAGCGAAAAGTATTCTCAAACAATAGAAAACTCTAAATCAGTGACCATCCGCAGGATTGGTGTCATCCGCGTTCTGGTTCGATGACAACTAGGGAATGGAACACGGATAAAGCGGATTGAGCGGAAGAGTTGTGAGTTTTTGTAATTATTGATTAGTGACTATCCGCAATATCCGCAATATCCGCATCATCTGCGTTCTATTCGGTTGATTAACAATGAACAAAATCAAATCACAAAATCTTCATAAATAATGGATATATTTGCACCCCTTTGATGCAAAGAATGATCAAGAAAACATATTATGGCTAAAAAGAAAAATGACGATATAAACTTTGCCCCGCGGGGTAGAGGAACTGAAAAAGACGGTGCCGTTCAAAAAGGTGTCGATCTTCCAAAACCCACAAAGAAAAAGCATAAATCATTAGGCTTGACTGAGGACAACCTCAAAGCCATGTATGAGCAAATGTATCTTCAACGACGTTTTGAAGAACGTGCCATGCAGCAATATCAAAAAGGAAAATTTGGAGGTTTTCTTCACCTTTATATTGGTCAGGAAGCCGTATCTACCGGTACGGTGTTTGCACTGAATGATGATGATGATATCATCACAGCCTATCGTGATCACGGGTGGGGATTATGCCGTGGTATCACAGCGAATGAAGGAATGGCTGAGCTTTTTGGTAAAAAGACAGGATGTTCCAAAGGTAAAGGCGGTTCCATGCACTTTGCCAAAACTGAAAACCATTTCTGGGGCGGTTACGGTATTGTAGGCGGTCACATTCCGATTGGTGGCGGACTCGCATTTGCCAACAAATACAACCAGAACGGTCGAATTTCAGCTACATTCTTTGGGGATGGAGCCGTTGACCAGGGAGCACTTCACGAGACGTTCAATATTGCGAACCTTTGGGGACTGCCGGCTATTTTTGCGGTAGAGAACAACGGTTACTCAATGGGTACGGCTGCACGCCGCCACACAGTGACTGAGATTGTTGATCGTGCCAAAGCTTATGGAATGAAGAGTAAAGTCGTGAACGGAATGGATGTATTTTCCGTGTACGAAGCTATGAAAGAGGTTTCAGAGGAAGTTCGAGAAAACTCAGAACCCTATTTCCTTGAGATCAGAACGTATCGTTACCGGGGTCATTCCATGTCAGATCCTCAGAAATACCGAACCAAAGAGGAACTGGACGAATATCAGAAAATAGATCCTATTGAGCGTCTTAAGACTTATTTGAAAGACAATAAGATCATGAAAGACGAAGAAATTCAGGAAATAGAGGACAAGGTTGAACAGGAAGTACTCGATGCCGTTGAATTTGCGGATAACTCAGATTTCCCTGATGAATCCGAACTGTATGACGACATGTTCGCCGAAGAAGAACCATATTTCCACAACTAATTATTAAAGACACAGAGATAGAGTAATGGCAGAATTACAATTCAGAGAAGCGATACGTGAGGCAATTGATGAGGAAATGGCCCGTGAAGAGAAAGTCTTCATTATGGGTGAAGAAGTTGCCGAGTATAACGGTGCTTACAAGGTAACAGAAGGACTTTTAGATAAATACGGTTACAAGCGCGTGATCGATACCCCGATCTCAGAGCTTGGGTTTTCCGGAATCGGAGTGGGTGCCGCAATGAACGGACTTCGTCCCATTGTGGAATTCATGACCTTTAACTTTGCGGTCCTGGCTGCCGATCAGATCATTAACCACGCATCAAAAGCAGGCTATATGACCGGTGGACAAATTACCATGCCGATCGTATTTCGGGGAGCAAATGCATCAGCGGGTCAGTTAGGAGCTACACACTCCGTGGCATTCGACTCCATGTATGCCCATTTTCCCGGCCTTAAGGTGATCTACACATCAGAGCCTGATGATGCCAAAGGACTTCTTAAATCTGCTATCCGTGATGACAACCCGGTATTGTTCATGGAATCTGAGCAGATGTATGGAATGAAAGGTGAGGTATCAGAAGAAGAGGATTACATCATCCCGATCGGAAAAGGAAAAGTAAAACGTGAAGGAAGCGACGTGACCGTTGTAGCTCATGGTAAAATGTATCATGTGGCCAAGCAGGCCGCCGCGCAGCTTGAGAAAGACGGAGTGGATGTGGAGATCATCGATCCAAGAACCGTGAAACCACTTGACCTGCCGCTGATCGTGGAATCAATTAAAAAGACCAATCGTTGTGTGGTAGTGGATGAAGCGCATCCGTTTGCCGGATTTGCAGCCGAGATCGGGTTTTTAATTCAGCGTGAAGCATTCGATTATTTGGATGCTCCGGTTCAGCGTGTTACACTTCCTGATGTGAATGCACCGTTCGCCAAGAACCTTCTGGACGCCTGGTTACCAAGTCCGAAGAATGTGATCGATGCCGTTAATCAGGTTACTTACAGGAATTAAGTGAAAAGTGAAAGGTGAAAGGTGAAAGGTGAAAAAGTGAAAAGCTTTGGAGACATACTTTTCACTTTTGCGTTTTGCCTTTTCACTAATAAATTATCAGAAGAACAGAATTAGAAATTACTTACTCAACAGTTTAGATTAAAGATTATGGCGATTAAGATAGAAATGCCGAAGCTTAGCGATACCATGGAAGAAGGGGTGATCGCTTCTTGGAATGTAGAAGAAGGAGATAAGGTAGAGGCCGGTGATATAATAGCCGAGGTAGAAACCGATAAGGCCACCATGGAAGTGGAAGCCTTTGATGAAGGTACGGTACTTAAAATTCTTGTGGATGCCGGTGATGCGGTTCCTTTAGGGGGACTGATGGCCGTTTTGGGTGAGAAAGGAGAAGATATTTCCGATATCCTTGAAGGAGCCGGTTCTTCTGGTTCTGATTCAGATTCCGGTAAGGCGGAAGCCAAGGATTCATCTTCAGAAGAAAAAGAAGAATCTTCAACATCAGGTGGCAGTGCAACCCTGACCTCTCCAAGATCAGATTCAGGAGACTCATCCCCGAGTTCTGATGATGGACGCATCAAGGCGTCGCCGCTTGCCAGAAAAATGGCAGAAGATAAAGGCATTGAGCTTTCAAGGATTGATGGTTCCGGACCAAATGGGCGGATCATCAAAGCCGATATTGAAAATTACAAAGAAAGTGATCAGCCTGCGGCAGCAGTTGCTTCTACTCAAGGATTTGAAAGCCTGGAGAGCAAAGAGGTTAAGGTTTCTCAGATGAGAAAGACCATTGCCCGTCGCTTATCAGAAAGCAAGTTTACGAACCCACATTTCTACGAGACTATCGACATTGACATGAAAGCGGCTATTGCAGCACGTAAATCAATGAATGAAGCCAATGATGTGAAGATCAGCTTCAATGATATTGTAGTTAAGGCTTGCTCCATCGCTTTAACGCGTCATCAGGCTGTGAACAGCTCATGGCACGGCGATGTGATCAAAGAGCACGGAGATGTGCATGTAGCGGTTGCTGTGGCTATTGATGAAGGATTGATGACTCCGGTTATCCGTCACTCTGACAAAAAAGGCCTGTTACAGATCTCATCCGAGACAAGAGAATTGGCCGGACTGGCACGCGACCGCAAACTGCAGCCCGAGCAGATGGAAGGAAGTACCTTCACCATCAGTAACCTGGGGATGTTTGGCATTGAGGAATTCACCGCTATTATCAACCCACCGAACGCATGTATCTTAGCCGTTGGAGCTATCCGTGACGTTCCGGTCGTGGAGAATGGAGAAGTGGTTCCCGGCAAGCGCATGAAAGTGACGCTATCTTCTGATCACCGTATCGTGGATGGAGCCAAAGCCGCAGAATTCCTGAATACCGTTAAGAATCTGCTGGAAAATCCACTTTCCATGTTGCTGTAATAAATACTGCAATCAAAGGTATTTAAAGCCCTGCATTTGAATAAAATGCGGGGCTTTTTTATATCCAATTGAGGCAATTGAATGGAACACGGATTTGGCAGATGTTTACCGGTTATTAGTTATCAGGTATTATGAATCACAATATGATGATTGCCTTAGCACTAGCCTTAAACAAAACCGTCTCACTTTGTTTTAAAATTCAATAACATCTTCTTACAAACTTCTCAGGTTTTTTTACGTAATTGAGTTTCAACATTTAACCATGAAATAATCTTATGAGAATGAGACTTCTATTACTATCTGGCATACTGCTTATTAGTGGCATGCTCCAATTTGCAAATGCACAAACATCGCAAGAGATCGACGTGCAGGAAACCATAGACCGGCTTTTTGTAGGAATGATGAGAAGTGACAGCAGTGTTGTGGCTTCAGCATTTAAAAGGGATGCCATCATGCAGACCCTCAGAACCCATGAGGATGGCAGTGTGAGTGTTGTGGGCGGAGATCTAAGACAGTTTCTCATTCGGATCAATGAGGCAGAACCCGGAGTATTAAATGAAAAACTGAAGGGGTATGAAATTAAAATTGACGGTGACCTTGCTTCAGTCTGGACGCCCTATGAGTTCTATGTAGGCGAAGAGTTTTCCCATTGTGGGGTGAACTCATTTCAGTTGGTCAAGACCGATGATGATTGGAAGATCTTTCATATTGTGGATACCAGGCGCAGAGATAATTGTGTGGAATAATTCATCCCAACTTTAGCTCTCTTACAAGTTATTAATCCCAAACATAATTAGAACATTAGATGAAAAAACTAAACATACTATTGTTGATCATCCTTTTTGGAGTACAACATCTCAATGCTCAGGTAAGTGAAGCGCAGCGGGAGAAAGATGTGCAAAGCATCGATAATCTAATGGAAGCGTTGTATGCTTCCATTTCAGGTGAGAAGGGTGAACCCAGGGATTGGGATAGATTTCGTAATCTTATGTTACCCGGTTCAAGGCTCATACCAACGGCGAGTGGCAAGGATGGAAAAAATACTTATCAGATCATGACACCTGAAGAATTCGTTCAAAACACAGATCGCTATTTTGTTGAAAACGGATTTTATGAGTATGAGATCAACAGAGAGGAGCAGCATTACGGGCGTATCGTACATGTGATGAGCACCTACGGCTCAAAACGTAGTGAGTCAGATGCTGAACCCTTTAACAAGGGGATCAACAGTATTCAATTATTTAATGATGGTGAGCGCTGGTGGGTGGTTACCATATACTGGGCTCATGAATCTGATGATAACCCAATTCCCGAACGTTATGGCGGAAATTAATCAGTTTCCGGAGCTAAGCAGTTTATCGATCAATTCTGCCTTATCAGGATCTACATGCATGCCGTAAGAAAGGACGAGAGTTCCCTTAATACCATCCTTTGATTTAATGGCATGAACCGTTGATTCACTGCCGGGATCTGTTCCGGCGTCAAAACTGTGAGACTCTACTATACTGAGATCTGTGGGGTCATACTCCGCCTGCAATTCATGGCAGGTGATGCAATGATCTTTCATTTCGAATGTATGATCATAACCATTCTCTTTGAGAGATTCGACGGCGTCGGCTAAGTCTTTGTACATAAGCGTGTTACTTAATTGGTTCACTATAATATACAAAATAAAAAAGCCGCTCGTTCAAGCGGCTTTTTGCAAAAATAGAGCTGTAAAAAAATTAGCCTTTATTTTTGATGTCCTGGATCTCAAGGCGAATTTCCTGGGCCAATTTTTTTAGATCCTGAAGGCCTTTGCGTGCACGTGTACCGGCAGCTTTGTTGCCTTTGTCGTAGAATTTTTCCATTTCAACTGCGGTTTCTTCTACGAGATTTTTGATTTCTTCAACTCTGCTCATTAATAGCTCCGTTAAATTATTATTGGTTAAAATTTTCTGTTTTCAGAAAGTGCGTTGAAGCTATTCAATCGGGGGTATTGAGTCAAATTAAAAGTGCAGTTTTTTGTCTATAAATGAACTTTTTAACCTTTTATCAGAACATTTCACCTTTTTTCATCTAAATCCGAGTGAAGTTGTAACGAAATCCCAGGATTTATCGAAAATTATTGGGACTAAAAGGGTTAAGTCAACGGGATATACTCGTGCCAATTTATTATCTGAGTGAGTCTGAGGTGAAATTAAAAGGTAACAGGTCATTCATAAAATGTTCTGAGGTTGTATGGTCAGCATGATGAAGGATCAGCTTGCTGATCGGCATAAATTCGGTAATGACCTGACGGCATGCACCACACGGACTGCTAACCTGTCCCTTACGGGTATGAATCTCGAGCCTTTCAAATTCCGTTATGCCGGCCGTAATAGCTTTCGCGAGGGCGATGCGTTCGGCACAAAGTCCCCGGGTCCAATCACTTACTTCAATATTAACCCCTTCGAAATAACCATTCTGTGTAAATAAAAGAGCTGACACAGGAAAATCAGAATTTGGAACCACCGCTCGCTGAAGTAATTCCTTAAGCTTCACTGAAGCGTGGATGTGAGGATCTGTTTTAAAGAGATCATCCGCATTATATGTGGGTAAATCATCTTCATAGATCAGTTCAAGTTCAAATTCCTTTTGCCAGAAATTCAGTTGCTCATATTCATGATCGTTAAGGTATAATTTAGAGGGAATGTCTCCCTCACTGAGGCATATCGCACAGGCCGCCTGAACCGCAGGGATGGTCAGCGGATAGGATATATTCTCAATTCTGACACCGGAGTAGAATTTACCCGAGTTGCTTTCAACCACACAGGTTCTTGGTTTATGAGAATAGGGGACGTAGGAATGTTCAATATGGGTATCTGACATATAATATCATTTCAATTCATTATCGCTGAATAAGCCGCATCAGCCACGCGGGCTCTGATCTTGCTTATAGTGCTTCCGTAGGATCGGTTGGGATATGTACGGTTGGTGAGTAGGATAACAGCCATGTTCTTCTCACGGTCGATCCAGAAACTGGTGCCTGTAAAACCAAGATGCCCAAACGTATCCTCACTGGCCGAACTTCCGGCGGTTGTAAATCCGGATGTGCTCTTGCGGTCAAAACCGAGTCCGCGGCCACTGAGTTCAGATTGCTTGGAGGTAAACTGCCGAACCGTTTCAGGTTTTAAATACTGCTGCCCGGCGTAGGTTCCATCGTTCAAAAGCATGGTACTGAATTTGGCCACATCGATGGCGGAAGAAAACAGGCCTGCATGACCGGCTACACCATCAAGGTAGAATGCACGTTCGTCATGTACCTTAGCCTGAACCAAGCCACGGTCATAGACCGTATCAATTTCAGTTGGCGGGATCCTGCGTGTTAACCACCGGCTGTTTTTATCCGGATTGAAAAAAGTGCTGTACATATTCATTGGGAAATAGAATTCACTGCGTGCGTATCGGTCCAGCGGCTGACCTGACACTTCATGAATGATCTCACCCAACAGGATCATTCCAAGATCACTGTACACGTACTGTGTTCCTGTTTCATAAGTCAGCGGTTCATTTTTGATAGCCTTGATGATCTCACTGCGAGTCTTCAGGGAATCCACGTACACACGAAATGGGGGGAGACCTGTTTGGTGTAGCAGGATATCACGAATGGTGATAGATTCTTTTTTAGAAGTTTTGAACTCAGGAATATACTCAGAGACCTTATCATCCAAACTTAATTTGCCTTCATCGATCAGTTTCATGGTAGAAGCAGTCGTAGCCATCACTTTGGTGATAGACGCCAGATCATACACATCCGTATTCTTGATGGCATTGGTCTTCTCGTAGGTTTGATATCCGTAGGCTTCGTTATAAGCAAGTACGCCATCTTTAACCACCGCTACCACGGCACCGGGAAATACCGAATCGCGTACGGCTTCATTAATAATTTTATCGATCTCAAATAATTTGTTGTGATCCAGTCCCACTTCCTCAGGAGAGCCAAACCTGAGCGTTGTATGAGGTACATCCAGACCATCACCGATATTGTAAAGTCCGGGGATCTCGATCGGCAAACGAGCATGGATCTTTGAAGCCCCAAAAAGGGCAGGGACCAAACCGCTGATCTGCTGGGATGAGTTGTACCAACCCAAAAGATGGGCATCAGCAGACTTGAGGTCTGAAAGGACATAGGGATTCCCAAAGGAGACCAGAATCGAAGGTTTGTTGGTTCTCAGGACCCGGTTCAAAAATGAAATTTGTTTGTCAGAAAGATGAATGGATTGCGCAAAACGTAAATAGACAAATGAGCTGATGATCACCAGATCCACGTCTTTGGCCTTTTGAAGCATCTCGCGTTTATCTTTTTCGCTCGTTCGTTTATCATATACGTGGAAAGATACATTTGGGTGATAATCCCTGAGTTGCCGGGCGAAGGATGAACCGGTGTTGCCATCACTATCGTCCGCTACTGAAATAACCATGATCTCCGGATACTTTGACGGGAGTAAAGGGATGAGATCCTTATCATTTTTAAGCAGTGTAACGGATTCCCGGGCGATACGGTCAGCTTCAGCCCGGTGAAAAGCCGTGTTGATCTTGAGGTCAAGCGATGAGATATCCACTTCATTGGTCTTATTGAACAAGCCATATTGCTGTTTCCAAAGCATCAGCTTTCGGAACGATCGTTCAATGCGCTCTTCAGTGATCTCACCATCCCTGACGGCCTGCTCTACTTCGTTGATGGCGGTGAATACATCCGGACTGATGAGCATGATATCTGCCCCTGCATTCAGGGCTTTTACCACCGCACGACCTGGAGAGTATTTGGAGGAAATACCGTTCATTTCAAGTCCGTCAGTCACTACCATCCCATCAAACTTAAGGGAGTCGCTGAGGACCTCTTCCAATACAAAGGGACTTAAAGTGGCCGGAGTGTAAGTGCCTCCGTTCAGTTCCGGAAAAGCGATATGGGCACTCATGATGCTGTTGATGCCTCCATCAATGGCCGCTTTGAAGGGGATCAGTTCCAGTGAATCGAGCCGCTCATATGAATGATTGACGACGGGAAGGTCGGTATGAGAATCGGTGTCGGTGTCGCCATGGCCGGGAAAATGCTTGGCGGTAGAGATCAACCCCTCACTTTGAACACCCTGCATAAAGGCGGTTCCAAACTCAGCTACCATTTGAGGGTCGGCTGAAAACGAACGAACGTTAATGACCGGGTTATCCGGGTTGTTATTCACATCAAGTACCGGGGCATACACCTGATGAACTCCAAGCGCTTTGGCCTCAAGTGCGGTGATCTTACCCATCATAAAGGCGTTGCGCTTGTTACCGGTTGCAGCTACCCCCATGGCCGGGGTGAACCGGGTGGTGCCTGAAATACGCATAGCGGCCCCGAATTCCATATCCTGAGAGATCCACAGTGGAAACTTTGCCATTCGCTGTAATTTGTTGGTCAAAACGGCCTGTCCGTAAATATCACCCTGCATAAAAATAATGCCTCCAACATGATGATCTTCGACCAGCTGCTCAAGCTTTTTGAAACTCCTGGAATCACGATTGATGAACCGGCCTTCGGCAGGAATAAAAAACAGCTGTCCGATCTTTTCCTTAAGCGGGGTATTGGCGATCACAGAATCGAGATACGCTTCAGAGCTGACATCAAGTCCCGGATCTGCCACAGTTTTACTCACTCTCTGCCCAAACAGGAATTCGGTCAGGCTTTGGGCGGTAAGCGGAACACTCATTGACAGTGCGAGGAATGCACAAAGGGAAATGATCTTAACAATAACCTTCATAAAACGTCTGCAATATTATCTGGATTCTTAGATATAAATATCTCTCCGTGAAATGTACATGTTAGTAACAGTCTAAACCAATTGATTATTTTAAGAATAGTTAAATGAGTTTGGGTAGGCTACCTCACTAAAAAACCTCATATCACAAGTGCCTGAAGTGTTTCAGAAATAATCGCTACG
Source organism: Balneolaceae bacterium (assembly GCA_021767245.1). Taxonomy (GTDB): domain Bacteria; phylum Bacteroidota; class Rhodothermia; order Balneolales; family Balneolaceae; genus Gracilimonas. The sequence goes on along the minus strand of JAASTO010000036.1, from coordinate 2,431 downwards.
AATTCATAATTTTACTTTATTCCGAGCCATTAAATGCTCATTATTAAGTATGATAAGTGACGAGAAAAAAGAAGAAGTACGGGCGGCTGCAGACATTGTAGAAGTAGTGCAAGACTATGTAAAGCTGAAGCGGTCGGGCAGCGGTTTTGTAGGACTGTGTCCTTATCATGATGAAAAAACGCCTTCCTTTAACGTGACCCCGCGACTCCAGATTTTTAAATGCTTTGGTTGCGGAGAATCGGGTGACGTCTTCAAGTTTGTAATGGATCAGGAGGGAATCGGATTTACAGAAGCGGTGAGGCAGCTGGCTGAACGCTACGGAGTCTTCATCCCGGAAGAAGAAAATGAGGAACCTACTGAAACCACGCAGCTTAGGGAGGGTATGTTGCATGCCCTTAAATTTGCAGGGGTGTTTTTCTATCGAAATTTGATCGAAAATGCGGAAGCTGAAAAAGCCCGGGCTTACCTGGAGGACAGAGGATACAACCGGGAAGTGTTTAAAAAATACGGACTGGGTTACGCTCCCGCCGGGGGTGAAGAGCTCATCAAGGCGGCTAAAAATGCCGGTATCGACGAAAATTACCTGCTGGAAGCTGATCTTATAAAACACAGCAATCGTGGTGACGGATATTACGACACGTTCAGGGGACGGCTCATGTTTCCGATCTTCAATCCAACTGGAAAGGTGATCGCTTTTGCGGGGCGGGTATTGGGAAATGAAAAGACCGCCAAGTACATCAATTCTTCGCAGACCAAAGTGTACAACAAAAGTGAGGTGGTGTATGGTGTTAATTTTGCAAAAAATGAGATCCGGAAACATAAGGAAGTCCTGCTGGTTGAAGGCTACACCGATGTGATCACCCTGATGGAAAATGGGATCGGGAATGTGGTGGCGAGCAGTGGTACATCACTGACGCCCGGACAAATGAAGATCCTGCACCGCTATGGAGACCGGATCGTGATGATCTACGATTCTGATGATGCGGGGCAGAATGCCATGAAGCGAGGGATCAACATTGCCCTGGCTGAGGGGATGGAAGTTCAGCTTCTTGAGCTGCCCGATGGACAGGATCCCGATTCGTTTGTAAAGCAATTCGGCAAGGAGTCTTTTGATGACCTGAAGAATGAAGAAGCCGGAGATTTTGTGGATTTCCTCTTGCTGAAAGCCGGAGAAGAAGGCCGGTTGGATAAGCCAACGGAAGTTCCCAAAGTCATTACGGAGATCCTGGAATCTATTGCGAGTATCAGGGATTCCATTCAGCGGCAGGTATATGTGCAGTACCTGCATCAGAAGATTCAGAAATTCCAGAAGGTCAAGGAATCGGATTTGTATGAGCAGCTGGAGCGTGTAATGAACGACAAGCGCTGGGAGGAAAAACGTTCTGAGAGGAGAGAGGAAGTCCGCCAACGCATTCAGAATCAGGATGCACCATTTGATGATGCTCCGCCCATTGGAGAACTTCGGTCGGCTCCATCGAAAAGTGATGCACGGTCAAAAACGATATCAAAGAAAAAACCACATTTCGAAAAAGAACTCATCCGCCTGATGATCTCTTATGGTCGCAATATGGTGGAGTATATCTGCTCCTTCACCAATGCCAAGCTTTTTGAGGATGACGAGCTCCGGATGTTCTACAACGACATCATTGAGCGGTATAAGAACGAAGAAGACTTTTCGGTGAACACCTATACCGGCGAAAAGGAACCCTTTCCCAGACTGGTGGGAGATGTGCTATTGGAACAACATTCCGCCAGTGACCGCCATGAGGAAAAAATCGGCCTGAAGTATGAGAAGGATAAAAACCCTTATAAGACAGCCAAAAGTTCGATCAGAGCCTCTCAAATTAGCTTTTACCGAAGAAAACTAAATGAACTGGCCGACCGGATAGGAGAAGCCGAGGGGGATGAAAAACTGAAATTGATGGAGCGTCAAAAAGACGTGAAGTCAAAACTGACCCGCCGCGAGACCTCCGATCCTGATGACTTGTATCCCGATCCGGAAAAAGGTGTCAGTAATGAGGTCAATGAGAAGGTCTTTACCTACAAGATGAAGGGTGAGAAGTAGGCAGTGATGAATTGATAAAGTGAAGTGGTACAGGGAACTGTCCATTCAACTAAGCTGACCGGTCAAATTTTAGTCATTCCCGTATAGATAGGAATCCATTACCTGCTAAAATTCAAGACTTGATACCATATCAATCCGCTTCAAACGTAAGGGTTCGGCCTGTATTTTTCAGTTGTTGGTAAGGGCATACACGAGAATATTGGCTCCCATTTGAAGAGCCTGTTCTCTCAGGCTTTGAGGCACGTTGTGGACCTCGGTATCGGCCCAACCATCCCCAAGATTAGCCTCATAGGTGTATAGCAGAACGAGCCGGCCTTCATAGAAGATCCCAAAGGTTTGAGGAGCCTTTCCGTCATGCTCATGAAT
>JAASTO010000201.1 GCA_021767245.1 Balneolaceae bacterium | reverse complement strand
GATTAAGTTAACATAATTGTTAACATTTGTTTTGTGAAAGTAATCAAGTTTTATAAAACCCAAATAGGTAAAATACCGGTTAAAGAGTTTTTGGACTCTTTGCCATCCAAGCACGCGCAAAAAGTCACTTGGGTTCTTGAGTTGGTAGAAAAATTAGACCAGGTTCCGGTTCAATATTTCAAAAAACTCAAAAGTACTAATGACATTTGGGAAGTCAGAGCAAGGATTGGCTCAAGCAGTTTTCGTTTGCTTGGTTTCTTAGATGATGAGTTTGTCATATTAACGAATGGATTTTCCAAAAAATCACAAAAAACACCAAAACAGGAAATCGATTTAGCCGAGCAGCGAAAAGCCGATTACCTATCTCGTAAAGGAGGAAAATAATATGAGTGATATTCAAGCATATATCAGTGAAAGAAAGCAATCGGATCCCGAATTTGCGGAAGGATATGAGGAAGGATTTCGAAATTTTAAAATAGGTGTGCTTCTGAAGCAAGCCCGGGAAAAAGCGGGACTTACTCAGGATGAATTAGCAAAAGAGCTGAACACCAAGAAGGCCGCTGTATCCCGTATTGAAAATCATGCGGAGGATATTCGCCTTTCTACCCTTGAGAAGTATGCCAAAGCGTTTGGGAAAAAACTTAAAGTCGAACTCGTAGATTGAAAGGGGTATAACCTAATCTCGATATTTGTCTTCCTGAGCGCATAACAGAGCCATATGACCCTCGTCACGGCGCTCTGCTCCGTGATGCACTATCGAGGCATTCCGGGGCAGAGCCGCCGGAACGAGGGTTAAACCGCAGACCATTCATTACCTTCTTAACCAAAAAAGCCCGCACAGCTTTCGCCTTGCGGGCCTCACTAACCATATCTCAACCAATAACTACGCGGTTTGCAACACTTTTGGCTCAATGATGAGCTTGTCCTTGGGCCGGCGGACTTTCTTCATAGGAGCCAGCCAGTCATTTTCTTCTTCCCGGTAGCCGATCGTCATCAGGGCTACGCTTTTCAATCCTTGTGAAGAAAGGTCGAGTATCTCATCCAGGTCTTCATTCTTGAATCCCTCCATCGGGGTGGCATCCACTTCTTCAATAGCTGCGGCCTGCAACCCAAAACCCAGGGCAATGTAGGCCTGTCGGGCCGACCAGTTAAAGTGTTCTTCTTTTGGTCTGGAAGCCACACCGTTCGCCATATTGCGAACCGGCTCCAGCTCCTTTTCACCCAGGTCCCGGATCTCTCCCGTCAGTTTCACATAATCATCAATACGTTCTTCAGTGATCTCATTCCACGCCGCAAAGACCAGAAGATCGGAACTTTCAGTGATCTGACTTTGATCGTAAGCAATAGGCTTGATCTGTGCTTTGAGTTCCGGGTCGGTAATGTGCAGCACGGTAAATGGCTGTAAACCTATGGAAGTTGGAGCCATTTGGATGGCTTCAAGGATCCGATCCACTTTCTCTCTTGGCACGGAATCACCGTTCATCTTTTTGGTCGCATATCGCCACTGCAAGGCATCGTAAAAATTCATACTACGGTTATTTTTGTGAGATTTATTCATTCACACAAAATAACACTAAACGTCCTGCTTTTAATCCCGGTTCGCCTTTCTTTGTACTTATAGATACCATAGCCGGCATCTATCAACTGTTTCTATTTAGCGGGTTGAACCGATAATTCTACTCGTATCGGAGAGATTCAACCGGATCCACTCTCGCGGCTTTAATAGCCGGGAAGATCCCCGCGAGTAATCCGATCAACCCAAGCACCCCAACCGTAACCACTACGGCAAGCTGCGAGATCTCAGGATTCCCGAGAAAGTCACCCGCCCCGCCTTCAAGATTCATGGAGCTAACGCCGAATACAATAGCTGTGGAGATCAGGATCCCAAGCCCTCCTCCCAGAAATGAGATGAACAACGACTCAAATATAAACTGCGTGATGATATGCACTTTTCTTGCCCCAACCGCGATCTTGACACCAATTTCCCGGGTGCGCTCTTTAACCACCACAAACATGATGTTGGCCACGCCTACCCCGGCAATCATCAGCGTAAAGAATCCTACGGTGAACAGAAAGATCTCCAGCCCCATGGCTACTTTCTGATTCATTTCCTCCATTTCAATGAAATCCCACATCGGCATCGCCTGTTCATCGGCCGGATCGAAATTGTATTTGGAGGACATGATGTTCACAATTCCGGCCTTGATCTCTTCCTGCAGCGATGGGTCCTGGGGACGGATCAGCATGGAGCCGATGTTTCGGTTCCCATACATATTTCTGAATGTAGTATGTGGTATGATGGCACGATCGGCGTCCGGGCCATTATTCATGGATGTCTGCATCTTTGGCTTCATCACCCCAACCACCGTGAACGGGGTGTTATCCAGCATCACCTGCTGCCCCACCGGGTCTTCCTCCCCAAATAATCTGACTGCGATCTCATCTCCCAGAAACAGCACCCGTCTCATTTCATTCACGTCCCGATCGTTGATGAATCGCCCACCTGCTGCAGGATACATGGTTCTCATGATCTCAAAATCAGGATTTACTCCCTCCATGAAAGTATTGGTGGTTACATCCTCTGTTTTTAACTGAGCTCCCCAGCGCCCGTACTGTGGACTCGAGTATTGAATGCCCGGCACAGCATCCTGAAGCAGTTCCACATCCGACTCGGTGAATGAGATACGGCGGCCTATTCCCAACCCTTCGTAGTTCACGCTTGTTTGTCCGCCATATACCACGATCACCTGATTACCGGCTCCAAGCATTCCCTCCATCATGCTGGTGCCCAGCCCGCGCCCAAAAGCAAGCAGCAGAACCACAGAAAGGGTTCCCCACGCAATGGCCGTCAAGGTCAGAAAAGAGCGAAGCTTTTGCTTGCCAAGGTCAGAGAAAAATTCATTAAATAGGGTTCGCCACATATCGGTTTACATTACAGGGTTAAATTATTGTCTCAGGCATTCCACTACATCCAATCGTGAGGCTCGCCATGCCGGCAATAATCCGGAGGCAAAGCCTACAAAACCAAGCACGGCAAAGGCGATCAGTCCAACCTGTGGTGAGAAGTAGGGAGTCCCCACAAATTCCTTGATGGGAATATTCTGCATGGCTTCAACCAGGAACCACCCGATCAGGTAACCGGCTGCAGCACCAATGCCCACGATCGAAAAGGTCTCCAGAAAGAACTGTATCATGATATGATGTCGCCTTGCGCCGGCCGCCCTTCGGATTCCGATCTCTTTCATGCGTTCCTGCACCACCACAAACATGATATTGGCCACACCGATCCCACCCACAGCCAGGGTAAAGAACCCGATCAATCCGAGAAATCCATTAATCCCTAAAAACATGATGTTGATGAATGACCAGAATTCGTTCGTATCCCAGATACCGATCGCATCCCGATCCGTTGGGTCGAAGCGATGTTTACGCCCCATCACCTCATACACCTGATCCTGTATGGCCGTGGCCAGCGCCGGGTCTTTGGGGGTATATAAAATGTTGTTTATGATCTCGGTTCCCATCATCGCAGAAAAGGTGGTAGCCGGGATGAATGACCGATCTCTGTCTTGCTGGGAATAGGATGAGTTTTGGATCTTTTCCTGCAGCACACCGATCACCGTAAAGGGGGTATTGGCAACCATCACCTGTTTACCCACCGGATCTTCCTCACCGAATAAGTTTTCAGCCAGTCGGTTCCCGATAAAGATCACGCGGCGGCGTTCATCCAGGTCCCGTTGGTTTAGCCATCGTCCACCGGGGACTTCAAAGGTATTGCGCAGTTCCTGATACACCGGATACACTCCGCCAACTGAAGAGTTACGCCGTTTATCGCCATAGGAGATCTCAAGGCTACGCATGTACTCCGGAGTTGCCACATCAATTGCCGCGATCTCATTCTTTAACAGTTGGGCATCCTGCTCCCGATAGCGGACCGGCCGGCCTATGCCGTATCCCTCAAACGGCTTCGTGGTCTGCCCCCCAAACATGATCGCGAGCTGATCGCCCATGCCGCGCATGTTCAATACGGTCTGATCACGGAATCCCATCCCAAAAGCCAGCAGCAGAATGAGCGTAGCCGTTCCCCACATGATACCGAAAATAGTGAGGAAGCTACGCAGCCGCTGCTGGTTCAGATTTTGGAACAATTCTTTAAATAAAGCCGAGAGAGACATATTCGCCTGAATTGGAATTTATCTTACAGTGAGTGTTTTAACCGGGCGTTCCAGAACGGTATCGCCTTCATTCAGTCCTTCAAGCACGGCTATGGTGATCGCATCACTCATGCCAACCTGAATTTCTTTCTCTTCACGGCTTCCGGGTTCAGTTCCGGGGATGTCCACAAACGCCTTGCCATCTCTCATCTCTATCACCCTCTCAGGAATAGTGAGTGTATTTTCCAGTTTTTTGATGATGATATCGGCATTGGCGGAATAACCGGCTCTGAGTACCGCACCATTTGTATTTGTGATCCGGATCTCAACCGGAAATACTGTCGCATTATCCTGCTCCTGTGCTTTTAATGAGATGTGTGACACCTGACCCTGGATCACATTATTTGGGAGGGCCCCGATCTTGATATCCACAGGCATGCCGATCTCAACTTTCCCGATATCGATCTCATCCACTGT
>JAASTO010000200.1 GCA_021767245.1 Balneolaceae bacterium | reverse complement strand
TTACTCAATAACCAATTTCTCTTCCTGATCCCGCAGGTCTTCCGGGATAGAATCTTTGATCACCTCGGCAAACGCTTCGATCAAATTCTTTTTCAGGAATTCGCGGCTGTAAACCAATCGGATCTTTCGGGAAGGGATGGGGTCTTTGAAGTTCTTGATCACACCGTTGGCACATCGTTTGTCAATATCATTCAAAGCCAGGTATGGCATAAGGGTCACACCAAAATCCTGCTCGACCAACCGTTTCAAAGTTTCGAGGTTGCCGCTTTCAAATATGATCGGAGACTTGTTCAGCTTCTCGTTATTCTTCTTACAGAGTTTGATGGTCTGATCCCGGAAACAATGTCCCTCATTCAATAACCAGAGATCCTCCTGATACAAGTCGTCGATGGTGATCTTGTCCTTTTTGGCCAGTTCGTGGTCTATACTTACATAACCCATGAATGGTTCAAGGAACAGGTCTTTTTCGAAAATATTTTGATCGGTTGGGGTAGCGATGATCCCTACGTCAAAGTAATCCTCATTTAGTCCCTTCAGTACCTCTGAGGTCAGTGCTTCCTCAAAAATGAGCTCAACTTCGGGGTGTTTTTCCATGAAGGGTTTCAGGAATAATGGAACCAGATAGGGAGCAATAGTTGGAATGATCCCGATCCGGAAAGTACCTTTCAGTGTTTCACCCTGAACGGCAACCATGTCTTCAATATGCTTGGCTCCGCTCAAAATGACTTTAGCTTCTTCAATGATCTGCTCACCCATGGAGGTAGGTACAACCGGAGATTTTGAACGATCGAAGATCAATACACCGAGTTCATCCTCCAGTTTTTGGATCTGCATACTGAGCGTAGGCTGAGTGATATAGATCTTTTGTGCAGCTGTGGCAAAGTGCCGATATTTATCGACGGCAACGATGTATGATAGTTGAGTTAAGGTCATTTTTACGGAAATTGGTGAACTCTAAAGGTAATGATTCCTTTGTATTAAATAGAAAAGTAAAATAGAATTTAAATTGTAAAAAATAAGCGTTCAGTGAAAAAACACATTTACATAACCGGTCGGGTTCAGGGCGTGGGCTTCAGGCATTTTACCCGGAAAAATGCAGATAAATTAGGGATCACAGGATGGGTCAAGAATTTGCCGGATGGCAGGGTAGAAGCTGTATTTCAGGGAACTGAAGAAGATGTGAAGGAACTCATCAGCCGGTGCAAAAAAGGACCGATCTCAAGCTATGTTCAAGACATTGAGGTTTCAGAAATTGAAAATACTCAGGATCACCGGTCGTTTGAAGTAATCTTGTGATAAATGCTACGAATATCAGTTGATCTGGTCATAATAGGTCAAAAGAGTGGCTACATCTTCTTCAGAACGAAGTCCGAGATCGCTTGATCTGATAAAATCATTTAGGGCCTTTCTTTGATCTCCGATATCCCGAAGGATATTACGTTTTCTCAGGCGGGTTTTGGTCAGCTTCCCATCCTTAAGCAGGAAGTAGGTCATGGAATCGTCGTATTCGCTATACGGACGATTTGAGACAATATCACGCCCGCTGTTTCTTACAAAATTGGTTTCATGCCGGGCAAGAAATTTAGTGTCTCCGTTATAAATGACACGGAGTAGATTGTATGGGTTTATGCCATACTGCCTGTCAGAAATTCCGGTCACGAATTCTTGCGTTTTATTCCCATTTTCATCCACAAACTGGAAGCCCCGTACCTGAGCAGGGTCATAGGCTTTAAGCGTGTTTCCATCTCTGAAAATGATCTTATCTTCGTAGGTATTGTAGTTGATGTCGTGAATTTCCGTGATGCTGTTATCTCTCAAGATCACACGGCCGGGGGTCCAATCATCACGGTACCACTGATCGCCGCGTACTTCCTCGTTACTGCTTTGAACGACGGGTGTCTCACTGTTCCAGATATCAACATGGGCATTCGACCCGGCTGTTGATTGAGCAAAGATAACTGAGGACGTAAGTATCAGAAGGGGGATTAAAACAGTAATGATTTGTATTAGCTTTGTGAAAGAAATGCTCATAGGTCTGAATTTTTGGTGATCACCTTTGTCTTCAGCCATCAATGTAATGAAACATCAAGGGATGAAAAACACGTATTTCGATTTTGCCAATTATCAAAATGTGGAAAACTAGTGTGCAATTAACTTCGACTTGTAGGGGAATGAATAGTATATTCAACATTCGAAGTTCTACTCAATGAAAGCATCTATATGTATCTGATTTTTGATACCGAGACCACCGGGTTACCACAGGATTTTTCGGCTCCCATTTCTGATCTGGATAACTGGCCAAGACTGGTTCAGCTTGCCTGGCAGCTGCATGATCATACCGGAAAACTGATCAACAGCGGTAATTATATTGTAAAGCCCGAGGGGTTTACAATTCCATTTAACTCCGAAAAAATTCATGGGATCTCGACGGAACGGGCACATGATGAAGGAGTGGAGCTTGATTTTGTTCTCAAGGAATTTTCCAAGGATATCGACCGAGCCTATTTTCTGATCGGGCATAACGTAAGCTTTGATGAGAAGATCATGGGGGCGGAGTATCTTCGTAAGAAGATCTCTTCAGCCATTCTGGATAAACCCAAGATCGATACCAAGATCGACGGCACGGATGTCGCTAAGATAGAGGGTGGACGTGGTGGAAATTACAAGTGGCCTTCTCTGGGGGAGTTACACCATGCCCTGTTTGATGAAGGATTCGAGGATGCGCACGATGCGGCTGCCGATGTGGAAGCTACAGCCCGGTGTTTCCTTGAAATGGTTCGCATCGGAGCTACCAACATCAATTTCCCGATGGATGCCAGGCTGTATGAATCGGCACAGAGTTATATGAAACGGGAGGAATACATCGATCTCGTATCCCCGTCCCGGTTCAAGACCAAGCAATCCGATGAGCAGCTTGAGGCTCAAAAAAAAAGTGGAAGCTCAGAAGAGACAACTGGTAGCGAGGTCATAGAGCAGGCCACATTTACCCACCTGCATAATCATTCAAAATTTTCAGTTCTTCAGGCTACGGCGGGTATCAAAGATCTGGTAGCTAAAGCCAAGCAAGAAGGGATGACGGCCGTTGGGCTTACTGACCTCGGTAATATGTACGGGGCTTTTGCATTTGCATCTGCGGCCCATGCCGAAGGCATAAAGCCGATCATTGGGTGTGAGTTATATGTGGTTGAGGATCGCCTTCAGAAAAAATTTACGCGTGATAATCGCGATCGCCGGTATCAGATCCCGATCTTTGCCAAAAATCAGAACGGATATAAGAATCTATCCAAGATCAGTTCGGTGGGTTTCACCGAGGGCTACTACTACAAATATCCCCGGGTGGATAAAGAGACCATCGCCAAATATTCAGAAGATCTGATTTGCCTGAGTGGGGGAATCAGAGGCTGGCTGGCCGATCTGATCCTGAACAAAGGACAAGAGTTTGCAGAAGAAGAATTGCAGTGGTGGGTGGAAACTTTCGGAGATGATTTCTATCTCGAGGTGCTGAACCATGGGCTGGAGGAGGAGAAGAGAGTCAATGAGGTCTTTAAGTCCTTTTCTGAGAAATACGGCGTAAAGCTGGTTGCTTCCAATAATGTTTTTTACCTGAATGAAGAAGACGCTAAAGCTCATGATGCTCTGATCTGTATAGATGATGGTGAGCTTATGAGCACGCCTAAGGGCAAGGGACGTGGGTTCAGGTATGGCTTCCCCAATGATGAGTTTTATTTCAAGACTCAGGATCAAATGAAAGAATTGTTTGTGGACATGCCTCAGGCTGTCGCAAGCACTCAGGAGATTGTGGACAAAGTTGAACCGATCAAGTTGGAGAGGGAGGTTCAGTTGCCCCGGTTTGAACTTCCGGAAGGATTCGAGACGGAGGATGATTATCTGAAACATCTTACTTATGAAGGTGCAAAACCAAGGTATGAGGAAATTGGTGAAGAAGTTACTGAGCGCATAGAGCTTGAACTGGGGATCATCAGGGAGATGGGATTTGCCGGGTACTTTTTGATCGTTCAGGATTTTATTGCAGCCGCCAAAGAAATGGGCGTTTATGTTGGACCGGGGCGTGGTTCAGCGGCCGGTTCGGTCGTAGCCTATTGTACGGGCATCACCAATATTGATCCCCTGAAGTACGATTTGCTCTTTGAGCGTTTCCTGAACCCCGAGCGAGTATCGATGCCCGATATTGATATTGATTTTGATGATGATGGCCGCCAGCGTGTGATCGAATACGTGGTGGATAAATATGGTAAGGATCAGGTGGCTCATATCATCACCTTTGGTTCGATGGCTGCTCGATCTTCGGTTCGTGATGTCGCCAGGGTGCTTGATCTTCCTCTTTCTGATGCAGATCGACTGGCCAAATTGGTTCCGGAAAAACCCGGTACCTCGCTGGATGATGCCTTTTCAGAGGTAAAAGAGTTGCGGGATCTAAAAGATGGTGAAGGCCTGGAGGCTGAAACCCTGAGAATGGCGCATGTTCTGGAAGGGTCTGTACGAAACACCGGAATACATGCCGCCGGTGTCATCATTGCCCCCGATAAACTCACCGAATTCATTCCGGTTAGCACCGCTAAAGATGCGGATCTGTATGTCACTCAATTTGACGGCAGTGTGATCGAAGATGCCGGTATGCTTAA
>JAASTO010000199.1 GCA_021767245.1 Balneolaceae bacterium | reverse complement strand
TATTCAGGCATTTTAAGGTCAGCGCTCAGTCCCCAGCCAAAGCGGGAGATAAGTCGCTCTTCAATATCAGGAACGTCCTTTGGGGCACGGTCACTGCTAAGAATGATCTGCTTGCCATCCTGATGCAAGGCGTTAAAGATGTGGAAGAATTCTTCCTGTGTTTTTTCCTTGCCACTGAAGAACTGAATATCATCCACCATCAATACATCAATATTGCGGTAAAACATGGAAAACTCACTGGCCCGGTTATTACGGATGGCGTGTACGAATTCATTCGTGAAAGCCTCAGACGAGATATAAAGAACTGATTTTTCATCCCCGAATTTCTCTTTGATCTTGTTGCCTATACTTTGAACGAGATGTGTTTTCCCGAGTCCGGTAGGGCCATACACAAAAAATGGGTTGAATGAGTTACTGCCAGGATTATCAGCGATCGCCATAGCGGCAGACCGGGCAAGACGGTTGCAATCACCTTCAATGAATCGTTCGAACACATAATTGTTATTCAGGTTCGAGTCGATCTTGGTCTTTTTAATGCCGGGGATCACAAACGGATTCTCAATACGATCCGGTTGGTATTCAGGATAGCCGGCCGATTCCTGAGGTTGAACCGGACCCATGGGGCGTTGCGGCATTCTCACTGAACGGTTGTTTTCAAACTGATCAGATTTTTCCATTACTATAGAGTACTCGAGTTTGCCTTCCGGTCCCAGCACTTTTGCCAGTGTTGAACGCAACATATTATAATAGTGCTCTTCCAGCCATTCATACCAAAACTGACTGGGTACCTGTATGGTGAGCGTGTTGTCTTTTAATGACACCGGTTTGATCGGTTCAAACCATGATTTATACTTCTGATAGCTGATGTTGTCCTTAATAATTTCGAGGCAGTTATCCCATGCCTTCTCAACCGATAACTCGTGCAATTGTCCAAATCCCCCTAACGGTGTTAGCTTAAAATAGTTTGATCCATTCCTCGTCAGTTATCCACAAGTAAAGATAATGGGCTGACTTCGTTCGATTTTGAAAATGGTAATTTATTGGGCACTTGTCAAACCTATGTTTAGCTATTTTTGAAAAGTTATCCACATTGCATTAAACAGTATAAGTTATTGGTGCACAATAGTTAATAGAAAACCTCAAAAAATTCCTAAAAAGAGCTTGACACCCCGTAACATTGCCGTAACACTGAATTAACCTTTTTGAAAAACAGGCATTAGCAGTACTAAAAACTTTTCCACAAGTTTTCCACATTTGCAGAATGTTTTACACCGATAAATTTCCGTGCAAAAAATCAAGCCTTTTTTGCTTTAAAAAATCTCTTTTTTTCATCGAGATCTTTCAGGGTTTCTGAAGACCAATCGGAGGCGTCGAAAAGCTTTGTTACCTTAGTACCTAACTCGTGGTGGAGTTCAAAGTATACCGTGCCGTTTTCTTTCAAAGATGACCTGCAAATGGCCTCAAGAGCTTTGTACATCTTGTCCGTGGATTCACAGAAAAGAGCGAGCTCAGGTTCGAACTCTACCACCTCTTTATCTAAGGTATCTTTTTCGTCCGGCTCAATATAAGGTGGGTTGGAAATGATGATATCAAAGTAGTCAGGTTTGATGTGTTGTGGGGCAAACAGATCATCCTGGAAAAAGGTGATATCCACCTCATTATAAGCTGCATTACCTTTGGCGATCTCCAAAGCTTCTTGGGAAATATCAGTGGCATAAACATTCCAATCGGGCCTTTCTTTTTTGATGGCAACGGGAATGCAACCTGATCCGGTACCTATATCCAAAATATTCAGATCTTTTTTGTCCTTGTTCTCTTTTAAGATCAGATCTACGAGTTGTTCGGTTTCCTGCCTGGGGATGAGTACTCCCGGTTCAACCTTTATCTGCACGTTCAGAAAATCTGTCTCTCCTGTAATATACTGCAGAGGCTCATGCATCGATCTTCTCTTGACCATGGGCCGTAAGGCATCGAGTTCTTTTGAGGAAAGTGGACGGTCGTACATTAAGTAAAGATCCAGCCGTTTGACGTCTAAAACGTCGGCAAGCAGCCACTCTATACTAAAGCGCGGGGACCTGATCTCTTTTTCTTCAAAGAAATCAGTGGCCCATTCAAGCATGCTAAGAACCGTCCATACGGAGGGTGTGTTAGCCATAAATTATTCTTCTTCAGTTTCAGCCGGTGGCTGTTCTTCCTGAAGAGTTAATCCGTGGCGTTTAGAGAAATCGAGAATGAAATCTATCACGTTGGTCTCAACGGTTTGCTCTTCGGATAGTGAACTACCCCTGAAACCCATGCGACCACCGGTCTTTTTCAATACGATCTTATTGTGTTTCCCTTTACTTTCAAGAATACAGGTAAGGGTAACACTGGAATTGATCTGTTTTTCATATTCTTCGTAAACCGCTACATAAATGGTTTCAGAAGTCCCCTCAGGAGAATATTCGTATAGAAATTTTGGCGGATGTTCTTTAAACAATTTGGATGACATTCTGCGAAGCGTTGCAGTTGGCCCAAATACGAAATATGTTGTGTGTGAATTCATGCTTTGTAGCTTGAATTAATTATTTTATGGATGTGTTTGTTACTAAAAATTTGTGGTGAAAATAACAGGATATTGTATTAACGCAATAAGAAAAAGTAGAAAATTTCGTTAACGTAACGTCTAACGGGCTCAAAACCATTATAAACCCAATATTTATCAATGAAAAAATTTATTTCAGTCTTCCTTTTTGCAGCTCTTTTCTTAACAAATAATGCCCTCGCACAGTTTGGTGAGCCTGAGGTGCGTCAGGTGGATGCCCCGAAGAACTTATTTGATGAAGGTTACAAAACCGGCTTTGGTTTTAACCTGGCTCTCTCAGATTTTGGGTTTGGAGCCGGGGGTCAATTCAGGTTTGGCCTGAGACCCTATACCGAAGCATTGATCACACTTAAGATATCAGGTTTGAAAGATCCGACGGAACAAACCTTTACAGATTTTCTTGGATACCGTACCACACCGGATAAATATCAGCGGATCATTTCTGTTCCGCTATATTTTGGAGTTAAACAGCGATTCTTTCCGGAAAAAATTGCCGATAATTTCAGATTATTCAGTTCGATCAGTGCCGGACCGACTTTCGCGTTTTCCTACAGCTATTTTGACGATGTGAATGAGAATGGTTTCCGGGAAAATGATGCGCGTATTTATGGCTTCACGGAACGCACGAATGATATTTTTACAGGCTGGGGTGATTCTGAAACACACTGGGGTATGGGAGGCGAATTCACCGTAGGAATAGATTTTGGAGATAATTTTGCAAACCTCTCAACGGTGCAGTTTGGTTATACGATGAATTATTTTCCGAATGGTATTCAGGTTCTGCAACCCTGTAAAGCTGACCTGAACAGGATCGGTGAGGCCCCGCTGAACCCATGTGGTGTGGGAGGTAATTACACGGAGGTCTTTTTCCAGGATCAAAGTGGGAATATTTTCTCAGAACAGGCACCACTTGAGAAAGCTAATGACCCCAGAAAATATTTCGGATCTGCTCAGATAAGCTTCATCTTTGGCTGGATGTGGTAAATGATCAGCTTCAGATCAATTGGCTAAACCATACTTCGGGTTCTGAGAGATCATCAAGGATAAGTTCAGGATTATACATCGCCAGATCTTCCCGGCTATACTTCCCGGTAGTAACCGATACGCATTTCATTCCAGCATGTTTTGCACACTGAATATCTCTTGGGGTATCACCGATGATCACAAATCGTGAAGGGTCAGGATCGATGCCCATTTGTTCGCGCACCTGTTCAATGGCTATGAACGGTAAGTTATTCCTGTCTTTGTCATTTTCATCAAAAGCTCCGATGCTGAAGTCGTTGTCTATTCTGCCTGCCTTTAACTTAATCTCTGCTGCCTTGGGAAAATTACCGGTTAGCAGACCTCGGACAAAATCACGGCTGCTAAAAAAGTTGATGGCTTCATCGACATAGCTGTGGCGATAAACCAGATTGTAATTTAACCGTTGCTCCAATTCTCTGAGGTAGGCAGATTTAAAGGTTTGGTACAGGGCTTTATCATACCCATGGTTCACAAAAAAGGAGGTAAAGATATCATGATCGGTTCGGCCCGAAAATGAATCCTGTTCCAATTGGGGATAGTGAATGCCATGTTCATCCAATAACTCTCTTAACATTGCGCGGTTAAATCCACGATCAACGGTTAACATGGTTCCGTCAATATCGAATAAAATGATCCAAGGGTGACTCATGAATGAATAGTTCATTGATAGTTAATATCATCTTCACTTTAAGTTACGAATATTGAGGTGAAATGGCTTTAAGTACAGGTTAAATAACAGTACCTTTAAGCCGTAAGAATCTCACTTAACTAATCGGAGAATTAATAATGAGTTTTATAGAAGACATTCATGCAAGACAGGTGATCGACTCGCGGGGTAATCCAACCGTGGAAGTTGACGTTACACTTGAAACCGGAACGGTGGGCAGAGCCGCGGTTCCTTCCGGCGCATCAACCGGAGAACACGAAGCCGTAGAATTACGCGATGGTGACAAAGATTATTATTTAGGCAAAAGTGTTCTGAAAGCCGTTGAAAATGTGAACACGGTGATCGCTGAGGAATTATTGGGCCTTTCAACTTTCAATCAGGTGTATCTGGATGATCTC
>JAASTO010000035.1 GCA_021767245.1 Balneolaceae bacterium | reverse complement strand
CCCTTCCCATGATGATCGTATGGTCCAGAGTCGTTCTTTTGAAGTGCTTTAAGTCCTCAGGATATCGCCAGGGTAGTCCGCCTTCTTTCCCGATCACCAGGTTTGGATCGTGGGCAGCAACAATAGTTACGATCATACAGCAACCTCAAACTTGATCACTGGATCAGGATCATAGTTTTCTAAGGTGAAATCTTCGAATGTGAGTTCGTCTACCGGTTTTTTTGCAATTTTGAGAGTTGGCAAGGCTTTAGGCTTACGCTTTAATTGCTCTTTCAGCCCATCAATGTGATTCACATAAATATGTGCATCTACAATAGTATGGGCAAAAGTACCCGGTTCCAGTCCAACTTCCTGAGCAATGGCCATAGTAAGAGCTGAATAACACGCCATGTTGAAAGGGATCCCCAACGCGATGTCTCCGGAACGCTGTGTCAGATGACAGTTGAGCTTCCCATCCTGAACATTAAAAATATACATGATGTGGCATGGAGGCAGCGCCATTTCTTTGAGTAATCCCGGATGCCAGGCACTGACCACGATCCTGCGGCTGTTGGGATTTTCTTTCAGCATATCGATGGCACGCTGTACCTGATCGAATTCCTGACGTACCCAGCAATCCTTATCAATGGCGGACCCATTCCCTTCAAAACGCACCGATTCTTTTTCAAAATAAGGGAAACGGCGCCAGAGTACCGGGTAAATGGGGCCAACGTGACCGTCTTCATCGGCCCAGGCATCCCAGATATGCACATCATTCTCATCACGCAGCCAACGGATATGATCCTCTCCTCTTAAATACCATAACAGTTCCATGATCACGGACTTGAAATATACTTTTTTTGTAGTCAGCAATGGAAACCCCTTTGACAGATCCACTTTATAGAATTCAGAGAAATTCGAGATGGTATCCGTTCCGGTTCTGTTTTCCTTTCTTACTCCATTCTCAAGAACATTTCGGACAAGATCATGGTATTGTTTCATAAGACTGTAATAGTTTTAAAGGACTGTTCCGCTTAATAAAAGTATGGCAATGGAGAAGTATATGATAATACCGCTCACATCTACAATTGTTGCCACAAAAGGGGCAGAAGAAACTGCCGGATCAAGATTTAACTTGGAAAGTATAAAGGGCAACATAGCTCCTGTGAAATTACCAAATAATACGATGGAAAATAAACTTAAACCGACCACTCCGGCTGTTAAAAATGACGTGGAGGTCAATGCCACTCCCATTACAACATCCCACCCTACCAAAGTAACAAAACCAAGCAACCCGATCAGAGATCCCAGCATCAACCCGGAAGTGAATTCCCGCTTAAAAACCCTCATCCAGTCTTCAGGTTTGATATCATCCGTAGCCAAAGCCCGGATCACAAGTGTGGCTGCCTGAGAACCTGAATTACCACCGCTTGAAATGATTAGTGGAACAAAAAATGAAAGGGCTACCACTTTCTGTAAAATTTCTTCATACCCGCCCATAGCAATTGCTGTCAGAATCTGACCTACAAAAAGAATGATCAGCCACCATAAACGCTTTTTAACAAGATCAAATATCGTTGATTGAGAATAGTAATCGTCAAGAGCATCCATACCGGCCATCTTCTGCATATCCTCGGTGGTCTCTTCCTCGGCAACATCGATCACGTCATCCGCAGTTACAATTCCTACCAATACGCCATCCGAATCAACAACGGGAAGTGCCACACGGTCATATTTGGCCAGCATTTTCACCGCTTCTTCCTGATCATCATAAACCGATAATGCTTCAAAACTATGGTCCATCAGGGTTTCAATATGGTCCTCCTGATCAGCCAGGATCAAATGATTCAACCTGAGGTCATCGATCAGGTGTTCTTTGTCATCCACCACGTAGATCACGTTTATGGTCTCAGCTGTTTTACCATAGGTTCGAATATGTTCCATGCTTCGCCGAATCGTCCAATCCGACTTAACCCGAACATATCTCGGGGTCATCAAACGACCAACACTCTCCTCAGGATATCCAAGTAATTTCTTGAGCTGTTTTTGATCTTCCAGATCGATCGAGTTCATCACCTTTTGAGTAAGATGCCCCGGAAGTTCTTCAAGAATGGAGACCTGTTCATCAGGTTCCAGATTGCTCATCACATCGCTCAACTGCTGTTTGTTAAATAACTCCAGCAGTTCAACCCCTTTGGTGGATGGTAATTCCGCAAAAACATCAGCTGCTATTGGTTTTTTAAGCAATCTGAAGACCACTATGGCTATTTCACCGGGCAATTCAAGCAGAAGATCGGCTATATCTGCAGAGGGGACGTCATTCAAAACCTCTTTGAGCGCAACCCAATCCTTGGCCGCGATCAATTCCTCAAATTCCGGTTTTATAAGCTGTACAAACATGGTTTCGTCCCGATGAAATTGCCTTATTTAGATGGGCTAAGAATCGGAGTTAATCCGACAAAAAACAAATAATGAAGACGATAAATGCAAAGTAACCGATTGAGGCAGATCCTATACAAGCAAATCTTAAGAGATCAGGTATTGAGTTTACTTAAAGCTTCCCTGGCTGCTTTTTGTTCAGCTTTTTTCTTGCTCTTTCCTTTTCCTTTACCGAGCTCTCTTTCACCAACCATTACTTTTACCTCAAAGGTCTTATTATGACCCGGACCGGTCTCATTGATCAACTCATAATGTGGTATCGGTTTTTTCATGGATTGTGCAAGTTCCAGAAGAGCACTTTTGTAATTATCCGTCTTATTAATTATTTCGGACATATCAAGATTACTGCTGATCACTTTATGCACAAAATCATAGGCATTACCATACCCTTTAGTGATATAAATGGCCGCAATAATAGACTCTAAGGCATCAGCAAGGATACTTTTGGATATAGAACTTTGGCCATTTCTCTCCCCCAGTTCCATGAGCTCATCCAGCCCCAATTTAACAGACAATTGAGACAGGGTATCTCCCCTAACAAGTTTAGCTCGTACTTTGGTCAGGAACCCCTCATCCTTTTCCGGATAATCATTAAAAAGGATCTCTGCTGCAATAAGATCCAGGACGGCATCTCCTAAAAATTCGAGACGTTCATATGAATCGTAAGTTTCATATTTTTCCTGAGATAGGGTTGAACGATGGCGAAGAGCTTTTAAAAAAAGAGAAGGATCGTCGATTTCAAAACCAACGATCCTTTCCAGTTTCTCTAATCGGCCTTTTAATTCAGGGCTAAGATCTGACTCTTTTTTAGTAAAAAGTGACCTGAACCACTTAGGCATAGGGCATTAATCCTGGTATTTTTTAAACACTAAGGTTGAATTGTGTCCACCAAAGCCAAAAGCATTATTCAATGCATATTTGACATCACGAACCACAGATTCATTCGCCGTGTAGTTTAGATCACACTCAGGATCCTGATTCTCAATATTAATGGTTGGAGGAACCGTACCATGATAAATAGCTAACAATGTAGCAATTGATTCAATGGCCCCGGCTGCCCCCAATGTATGCCCATGCATACTTTTGGTTGAGTTCAGGTTGATATTTTTGGCATGATCACCAAATACCTTTTTAATGGTATTGGTTTCAGCAACATCACCTAAAGGTGTTGAAGTACCATGCATGTTGATATGGTCAACATCCTCCGGTTTGATACCGGCAGATTCCATGGCCCTTGTCATCGCAAGAGTTACTCCGTTTCCATCCGGATCGGGAGCTGTAATATGGTAAGCGTCAGCTGAGAATCCATATCCCTTGATCTCACCGTAAATTCTGGCTCCTCTTTCAAGGGCTGAATCGAGGCTTTCAAGTACAAAGATTCCGGCACCTTCACCCAATACAAACCCATCACGGTCTTTATCAAAAGGACGAGAAGCTGTTTCAGGCGAATCGTTGCGAGTTGACATTGCCTTCATACTGTTAAACCCTGAGATACCAATCCTGGTAACAGGTGCTTCCGTACCTCCGGCTAACGCATAATCAGACTGACCATAACGAATAGAATCGTATGCCAGGCCAATGTTATGTGAACCGGTTGCACAAGCTGAAACAGCACAGAAGTTCGGGCCTCTGAATCCATACCTGATGGAGATCTGACCTGAAACAATATCAGGGATCAACATCGGAATAAAGAACGGAGACACTCCTCTTGGGCCATGCTCATGAAAGGATACCGACTGCTCGTAGAATGTCTCCATCCCACCGATACCGGTACCTACTAATACAGCAACTTCATCTTTGTTAATTTTTTCCAGATCAAGCTTACTATCTTTGATCGCTTCCTCAGAAGCAATAAGGGCGTATTGTGCAACCTTATCGAGTCTTCGGGCTTCTTTACGATCGAAGTAATCAGTAGGTTCGTAATCCTCAATCTGAGCAGCAAATTTTGTGGCAAAATTGGAAGTATCGAAATGTTCGACATTGCGAACGCCATTCTTACCGGAAACTAAACCGTTCCAGAAATCAGGCGCACTTTTACCAATTGGGGTAAAAGCACCGATACCCGTTACTACAACTCTACGAGTGCTCATAGGTGATGTTTTAATTAGTGTAATTTAGGATAATTTACCTGTCAGATAGGTTACAGCATCTCCAACAGTTGCTATGTTTTCAGCGTCTTCGTCAGGAATACTCAGATCAAATTCTTTTTCGAATTCCATGATCAGTTCAACTGTATCCAAAGAGTCAGCTCCCAGATCGTTGGTGAAGTTAGCGTCAGCAACAACTTCTGATTCGTCAACGCCAAGTTTATCTACAATGATAGCTTTTACTTTTGATTCTACGTCTTGTGACATTTTGTGTCCTTTTCAGTGATTAATTAGTAGTTATAATTTTGATAAAATAAGTTTTTCAACTTAAAGTTTCAGTATAGTATCTGCAATATCTGTAATTACATAGCCATTCCACCATCAACGCGGATAACTTCCCCGGTTATGTATGAACTCATGTCAGATGACAGGAAAGCAACGGCATCAGCCACTTCTTCTGGATTGCCGGCTCTTCCAAGTGGAGTTTCGTCTTTGATACCCTGCAAAACCTTCTCATCGAGTTCACCTGTCATATCCGTCAAAATATATCCCGGTGCTACTACATTTGCCCGAATATTTCTTGAGGCCAGTTCCTTTGCATAAGATTTGGTGAAGCCAATGATCCCTGCTTTAGATGCAGAATAATTACTCTGTCCGGCATTACCTGAAATACCAACCACAGAGCTGATGTTAATGATCGAACCTCCACGGTTTCTCATCATTGGCTTTGCCGCAGCTTTTGAGTAATTGAAGACACTTTTGAGATTGGTTGTAATAACGTCATCCCATTGTTCTTCACTCATGCGGAGGATTAGGTTATCTTTAGTGATACCGGCATTATTTACGATCACGTCGATCTTACCCCAGTCGTCCACTATATCTGCGATCACTTCTTCTGCCCTGCCAAAATCAACGGCATCAGCTTGAATGGATTTGCACTTTCTTCCTAATCCTTCAATTTCTTTTTTTACTTCCTCAGCCGCATCCGCAGAACGGGCATAGGTAATCGCAACATCAGCACCAAACTCAGCCAGCCTGATCGCTATCGATTTTCCAATTCCGCGGCTTCCGCCCGTAACAAGACATGTTTTTCCTTCTAAAGTAAGACTCATCATTTTCTTATTGATATCCTGAAATTTTTACGTCTTTCAATGTTCGTTTTACCAATCCTTGCAACACTTTACCGGGACCAACCTCAACAAACGATTCAGCCCCGTCTTCTTTCATATTGATCATGGTTTGAGTCCATCTAACGGGATTAAGTAACTGATTCAATACGTTAGACCGAATTTCTTCTACATCAGTAGTGGCCTTAGCCGTGTAGTTACTGTAGATCGGGCATTTTGGTTCTTTTATATCCAATTCTTCTAACTGTTGCTTTAAGCCATCATAAGCTGGTTGCATCAAAGATGAATGAAAAGCTCCGCTCACAGGAAGCATCTTGGCTAGCCTGACTCCTTCTTCCTTTGCAATTTCAATAGCTTTTTCAACCGCTTCAACATACCCGGATATCACAACCTGACCGGGTGAATTGAAGTTTGCAGCGATAACTTCCTTACCGGTCTCTTCAGTCGCTCTTTTACAAACACTTTCAACATCTTCATCTTCCATTCCAATGACAGCAGCCATGGTACCGGGATTTGAATTTCCGGCTTCCTGCATAAGTTCTCCTCTTCTGCGAACGATCTTCAACGCATCTTCAAACAATACGGCCTCACAGGCTACTAATGCAGAGAATTCTCCCAGACTATGTCCTGCTACCATATCAGGCATTACGTTCAGCGTTTTAAAAAGAGCCACTGAATGTAAGAATATGGCAGGTTGAGTAAATTCAGTTTGTTTAAGTTTGTCTTCCGGTCCCTCAAACATGATCTTTTTCAGATCAATGCCAAGTATCTCATTGGCTTCATCAAAGTACTTCATTGCTTCGGGATTGGTTTCGTAAATGGCTTTACCCATTTCAACGAATTGTGATCCCTGACCCGGAAATAAATAGGCTGTCTTCATTATTTCAATCCCCATTTAAGGTAGATGGCTCCCCAGGTAAATCCTCCACCAAAGGCAGCCAGTACCAAGTTATCTCCATAATTCAATCTATCCTGCCAGTCATATAAACAAAGTGGTATGGTAGCAGCTGTCGTATTTCCATACTTATCAATATTAATCATGACCTTCTCAGTAGAAAGCCCCATTCTTCTGGCAGTGGCATCAATAATGCGTAAATTTGCCTGATGCGGCACTAACCATGCAACATCTTCCGGTTCCAGATTGTTTCGCTTCATGATCTCAAGTGATACATCTGCCATGCCGGTTGTAGCCTTTTTAAATACGGCTCGACCATCTTGCTGAAGATAATGTAGTTTGTTTTTAACCGTTTCTTCTGTGGCGGGATTTTGACTCCCTCCTGCCGGCTGGTACAAACTGCATTCTGTATCACCTTCGACGTAATGCTTTTGATCAATGATACCGGTTTCATCATCCGATTCTTCAAGCAATACAGCGCCTGCACCGTCTCCAAAGAGAATACAGGTTGAACGGTCAGAATAGTCCAGTATGGAACTCATTTTATCCGTACCGATCACCATTACTTTCTTGGCTCGACCAGATTCAATATACATGGAACCGGTACTCAGTGCGTATAAAAAGCCCGAACAAGCGGCAGAGAGATCGAAGGCAAAAGCATTTTTTGCTCCAATATTCTTTTGAACCAGGCAAGCAGTAGCCGGGAAAAGATAATCCGGCGTAACCGTTGCCAAAATGATCAGGTCGATCTCTTCAGCGGAAATACCTCGCTTTTCAAGTACTTCTTTTGCCGCTTCGGTACCCATAAAAGCTGTGGCTTTATCAGGATCTTTTAAAATACGACGCTCTTCAATTCCGGTTCTGGTTCTGATCCATTCGTCATTCGTATCTACCAGTTTTTCAAGATCGTAATTGGTCAAACGATCTTCAGGCAGGTAATGACCTACTGCGGTAATTTTGGCTCTTTTAACTTCCATTAAGTTGGGTTTGCTCAGTTTAGAGATGCTACAATTTTACCGTTTACATCATTTTCAACGGTTTGAACGGCGCTTTTGATCATGTTCTTGATAGCCAGTGGAGAACTACCACCATGGCCTACAATACTGACACCATCTACACCTAAAAACGGTATTCCACCGACATTTTCATAATTAAAAGGTGCAAGGGCTGTTCTGAGTACAGTCGTAATTGTTTTGAGGTCTTCTTTGGAAAGGTCCATATCCATAACGGCCTTACCGATCATTTTCTCAAGAATTTCAGGAATAGATTCACCGAATTTAAGTACAATATTTCCAACAAAACCATCAGAAATATAGACATCAGCTTTACCGGGCAGAATATCTTTACCTTCAACATTGCCGATAAAATTAGGGAAGTTTTTAAGGTAATCATGGATCTCTTTGATCTCTTCAGTACCTTTTCCTTCTTCTTCACCAACATTTAGTAAAGCTACCTTCGGATTATCAATTTTCAGGATCTGCTGGCAGTATATCTGAGCCATTTGGGCAAATTGAGCGGCTGTTTCCGGCTTAAGTTCCAGGTTGGCCCCGGCATCTACCAATAGTCTGAACCCTTTCAAGGTAGGATAGTAGGCGGCTATAGTTGGCCTAAGGACCCCTTCTAATCTGCCTAAAATGAACATAGAAGCTGCAAGTAAAGCACCGGTATTCCCGGCACTTACAAAGGCATCACATTTTCCGGCTTTATGCAGTCCAAGTCCTACTACAATTGATGATTGCTGTTTGGTTTTAACAGCCTGTGAAGGAGACTCATCCATTCCAATAACCTGTGGAGCATCATAGATCAAGACACGACTTTTATCGTACTCATGATTTTCAAGCTCTTTTGAGATTAAAGCTTCGGGACCAACCAATAAAACAGTCAGATCCTTTTTCTCCTTAACGGCTTGTAATGCTCCTTCTACAGGATTTTTTGGATAGTGATCTCCACCGGCTGCATCTACTGCAACAATCATATATAATCTATTTAGTTAGCAGCTTTCATTACTTGACGGCCACGGTAGTAACCACACTCTGAGCAGGCATGGTGGTAACGATGCAATGCGCCGCAGTTTGAGCATTTTGCCAACGTTACATCAGAAATAGCGTGGTGTGCACGACGCTTGTTCTTACGGGCATTCGATGTTCTTCGTTTTGGATGTGCCATTAAATTTTACCTTATCGTTATTCTTTTAAATCTTTCAATTTTTCCCACCTTGGGTCGATAGTTTCCTCATCCTCATCAGGAATATCACCAAACTGTTCGTTCAGTACTTCCTTTGGATTTCCATCTTCGTCAAGGTAACGGGGGTGTAATTTTTTAGTCGGGAGATTCAGCAAGATCGTATCTCGTACATCCTGCTCCAGGTCTATTTGCTTAGAAGCATGGTCATAATTTCTTACTGCACCATTCTCGTCGGCAGACTCCTCAACCTCATCGGCCTTAAAAAGTACTTCATATTGTTGATCTACTCTATGTTCGTATGGATCCAGAGACCGATCGCAGATCAGTTCAACATTAACACCAACATTGAACTGAGCTCTTACAAATTGAAGTGTGCGGTAAAAATCGATGTGAAGTTTACCGCCCTTAAACGTGAGTTCACCAAGATCCAGATCTCCATCATTCAGATCTACAGTTCTCTCACTTTGGCCTTCAGGTATTTCAAAGATCTTAAATTTTAACATAGAACTTCTCCTCAATAGCTACCTAAAATAAGGATTATTGATCTGCGGTTCAATCAATTAAATAAACCAAACATCCGTTGGTCGATCAGGTCAATAACCTTACCCAGATCCTCATCATTATTCACAAAATCAAGGTCATCGGTATCAATAATGAGCTTTTCGTGAGGATATCTGCCTATCCAGTCCTCATACAAATTGTTAAGGCGCTCCAGATATTCGATCCGAATAGTGTTCTCGTAATCTCTCCCCCTCTGCTGGATCTGTTTTACGAGAGTGGGAACCTGTGCACGTAAATAAATCAAGAGGTCAGGTGGACGCAGGTAGTAACTCATTTCTTTGAACAAAGCTTCGTAGTTCACAAAATCCCGGTCACTCATTAAGTTCATCTGATGGAGGTTCTTTGCGAATATCTCCACATCTTCATAAATGGTTCGGTCTTGAATCAAATTCACGTCATCATTTAGCATTTCTTTTTGGTGGCGGAACCTGCTGGAAAGAAAATAAATCTGAAGATTGAAACTCCATCGTCTCATGTCTTCGTAAAAATCCTGCAGATAGGGATTGTCATCTACTGATTCATAAAAAGCTTGCCAATTGTAGTGCTTGGCCAATAACCCTGTCAGTGACGACTTTCCTGCCCCAATATTTCCGGCTACGGCGATATACTTAGATTTGTTAGTTTGATCCATAAATATTTAGTGTTTACCAAGTAGGCGATACATAGCTTTTTTATAATCCTCTACACCTGGCTGGTTAAAAGGATTTACGTTCAGGCTATATACAAATATGCCGGTCAATAACTCAAAGAAATAGATAAGTTGCCCAATGTTTTCTGCGTTTAGGGATTCCATATGAATCCTCACAATAGGTACACCCCCTTCACTGTGGGCTTCTATGGTTCCCTCACGGGCTTTTGTATTGATCTCGTGAAATGATTTTCCGGACAGATAGTTCAATTTATCATCATCCCCTTCAATCTCATTCACGGATAATTTAGAGAAAGGTTTATCCACAATAATGAATGTCTCCATAAGGCTTCGTTGGCCCTGTTGTATAAACTGTCCTAAACTATGCAGGTCGGTAGAAAAAGTAGCAACCGTCGGAAAGATCCCTTTTCCTTCTTTTCCTTCACTTTCACCAAGTAGCTGTTGTATCCAACCGCCAAGAGATGTTAATTCAGGTTCAAAGGTGGCAAACACATCAATGGTTTTTCCTGATTCATGAATAGCGTTTCGCAGGGCTGCATATTCAAGAATCTCTTCAGCATTTTCCTCATACTTATTATAGGCTGAAACAGCACCGTAAAATAAGGTTCTGATATCAATACCCGCAACAGCTATTGGAATAAGCCCAACAGGCGTTAGGACTGAGAAGCGCCCTCCAACATCGTCAGGCACAATAAATTTTCTATATCCTTTGGTTTCAATCATTTTATTCAGCAGACCTCCCTCAGCACCTGTAGTGCAAATAATATGCTCTGAGGATTCCTCACCATACAGATCATCCAACAACTCACGCAGCATTCTGAAAGAAAGTGCTGTTTCGAGAGTGGAACCTGATTTTGAGATCACATTTACATAAATATTTTTTGGGGTCCCATCCTTTTTGGGTTGCCTGAGGTGAGCCAATAACTGCTCAAGATATTTACCTCCCATATGGTGACCTGCGTACAGGATCTCGGGCCCACTTTGATCAAAATGGGCGCTCAACGCATCGATCACGGCTTTGGCTCCCAGATAAGAGCCACCTATCCCGCAAACTATAAATACATCCGCTTTCTGCCGTATCTCTTCCCCAAGCTCCGAGATCTGTTCGATCTCAGCATCGTTAGGTTTTGCCAGCATATCACGCCAGCCCAACCACTCTGACCCGGGTCCGGTTTTATGCTTCAGTTGATCAAAAGCCTTGTCCGCTTTTTTTCTGGATTGCAGGTAGGTACTCTCGTCTATAAACTTTCGTGCTAAACTAATGTCGCATTTAATCATTGTTTATCTCAGTGTTTTAGCTAAATCAATTAGAGTGTGATCGATGTCTTTTTTCTTGGAAATGGCAACACGCATTGGAGTTAACTTCAAGGCGTTGTTTACCACTCCTACCATAACATCACTGTGTCCTTCCTGCAACACTTTAACGGCAGCAGCCCCTAAACGACTGGCAAGTACACGATCTCTTGCGGATGGTGCCCCGCCTCTTTGAGTGTGTCCTAAAATACAAACTCTCATATCATACTGTGCAAAGTCATCTTTGATCTTCTCCGCCAGTTTTAGGGCTCCACCGGTCTCATCCCCTTCGGCAACTACAACCAAACTGCTTCTTCGTTGAGCCTGAAGCATATTATGAAGCTGTTTCTTGACTTCCTCTACGTTCGTCAATTCTTCAGGGAGCAGAGCGATCTCTGCACCACTTGCAATACTCGTTTCCAGAGCAATGAATCCGGTATCTCTTCCCATTACTTCAACCAGGAACATGCGTTCGTGAGCATCTGCTGTATCACGGATTTTATCGATGGCATCCAAAGCGGTGTTCAATGCGGTGTCATAACCGATTGTTTCATCGGTTCCGATAATATCATTATCAATAGTTGCAGGCACACCAACCACGTTGATATTATGCTCTTTACTGAGCTTGTTGGCTCCTGTAAAAGTACCATCACCGCCAATTACAATAAGCGCATCGATGCCATACTTTTCTAAATTTTTGGCGGCAACTTCTCTGCCTTTCTCAGTTCTGAACTCCTCTGAGCGGGCTGATTTTAGAAACGTACCTCCCCTTTGAATGATATTGGAGACGTCGTGGGTATCCAATTCAATGATCTCGTCGTTTATCAGGCCAAAATAGCCGTGCTTAATTCCATAAACTTTAATATCAAATTTTTCTGCGGTTCTGACTACTGCTCGTATCGAGGCGTTCATTCCTGGAGAATCTCCTCCACTTGTCAAAACGCCGATCGTTTTAACTTTCAATAATTCGTCTGTCATAAATTTCAATGAGTGTGAGTGATTGTGAGTAAATAATTGTTCTGTTTTATCAGTAAATTATTACACGGCCAAGTTTAAGAAAATTTCAACACAATTGATGACAGATAACGAAGACTTAGAACAGATAAATTCTGAAACCGTTTCCAGAAAATCATTAAAAGAGATCACGGCTCCGGTTTCAGAAAATCTTTCGGAATTCAGAAGTTTTTTCAAGCAAACCATTAAGTCTGATGTTTTTCTGTTAGATCAGATCATTAAGTACTTATTGCGCCAGAAAGGCAAAGAATTACGGCCAACCCTCGTTTTTATGACGGCCAATCTTTTTGGGGGTGCTACACAAAAAAGCTATATCGCAGCCACAATGATCGAATTGCTGCATACAGCAACTCTGATTCACGATGATGTAGTGGATGAAGCGGACAGCCGCAGAGGATTTGTGAGCATCAACAAGATATGGAAGAACAAGGCCGGTGTACTTCTGGGTGATTATCTGTTATCTAAGGGATTACTGATTGCCCTGGAAAATAAAGAATATCAGCTTCTTGAGGTACAATCAAGAGCCGTTCAAGCCATGAGTGAAGGAGAACTCAGGCAGCTTAAAACAGCCGGTTTATTTAATATGACGGAGGATCGATATTTCCAGATCATCTCAGAAAAAACAGCCAGCCTGATCTCAACCTGTTGTGAATGTGGTGCGGTCTCAGTCAGTAATGATGAGGAAGTTCACGCGTTGATGCGCGAGATCGGCCTGAATATCGGCATTGCTTTTCAGATCCGGGATGATCTCTTTGATTATGGTGTGTACGACATTGGTAAGCCTACGAAAAATGATATTCAGGAACGCAAGGTTACCCTTCCTCTCATCAAGGCACTTGAACATGCCCCTAAAGGCAAATCGGCTCATATCAGAGCATTGATGAAGAAACGAAAGAAATCCTCAAAGAACGTGGACGAGATCGTGAATTTTGTTCATGAAAACGGAGGCATGGACTATGCTAAACAGGCAATGTATGATCACGCCAATAAGGCCATCGAGAATCTCAAGAAGGTACCGGCCTCTGATGCCCGAAATGATTTTGTGGATCTGATCGAATTTGTGATCACCCGTAAAAAGTAGTCATCGTGTTCACAAAACAGATCTTTATATCCGATGTACACCTGGGTGCATTCCCAAAAGTTAAGAATGATGAAATAGAACAAGATCTCATCAAGCTGATCGAATATTGTCAAAACCTTGAAATAAAGATCAATATTCTTGGCGACCTCTTTGATTATTGGATGGAGTTCCCGGAAAAAGATTTTGTACCTGCCCTGGGATCAAAAGTACTGGAAACCTTTGAAAGGTATAATAAAAACGTCACCCCTGCCCTTTACATCACCGGCAACCATGATAACTGGACCTTCGGGCATTTTGAAGAACGCGGTTTTGACGTGGAGGAAAACTTCAGGCTTTTAGAACTGGATTCAGCCCGGTTCTTACTCATGCACGGTGATGGTGTATCTTCTAATGAGATCGATTTTCCAAGAGCCACTTTTCACAGGTTACTTCGCAACCCAACCTTTGTGGGGGGCTATCAAAAGGTGTTTACACCTAAAAGCGGCCTGGCTGCCATGAAGACATTCTCAAACCTGACCCGAAAGAGAAATCATCAGGACCCGGAACCGTTGAATGAACAGGCTAAAAAGATCTTTAATAAGCATAATTTAGATTATATTATCAGCGGTCACGACCATATTCCCCGGGTAGAAACATTTTCTCGCGGATGTTATATAAACCTTGGAGCTTTCTTTAGCACAAGAACCATGGCCATGTATAACAATAGCGAGCTTGAACTCGTTAAGTGGGAAGCTAAATCGAACTCTATTATCCCTTTTACAGGAAATTAGAATAAACTATGAGCGAAGAACAAAAAGGACCTATCGATCAACAAAGATATTTCAGCGATCCTGAATATAGAAAACAAGTATTAGCTGAGCGCAAGGCAAAAAAACAAAAGACTTCAAACGGAATGCCTTCAGCCTTCCGGAAAGCATTGACTTGGGCCGGTGGTATTGCGGGCGTTATTTTACTTGTGATTGGTGGGTATGTGATCTATCTGATCTCAGGTCTCCCCTCTGCTGATGAATTTGAAAATCCGGAAACAGCCATCGCATCAGAAGTCAAAAGCCGGGATGGAGTCACTCTTGATAAATATTTTATTGAGAATAGGAATTGGGTTCGGTACGAGGATATATCACCGCATGTGATCGATGCACTCATAGCAACCGAGGATCATCGTTTTTATAATCACTGGGGCATTGATACTTATGCAACGCTTGCTATCCCCTGGCACCTTATTAATGGCAGATGGCAGGGTGCTTCTACAATAAGTCAGCAGCTGGCAAGAAACTTATATAAGAAGATCGGGCAGGAATTTTCTGTGACACGTAAGTTCAGGGAAATGATCACGGCCATTCAGCTTGAACGGCGATATACCAAACGTGAGATCACAGAAATGTATCTCAACACGGTTGAATTCCCGAACTCAACATTTGGAATAGAAGCAGCCGCACAAACACATTTTGGAAAGCCGGCTAAGGAACTGAATATTACTGAGGCCGCCACTATGATAGGGGCTCTGCAGGCTATATATGCTTTCAACCCACGAATTTTTCCCGAACGCTCAAAATCTCGCCGTGATATCGTATTAAGTCAGATGAATAAGCGGAATTTTCTTACTGACAGTGAATATCAGGTGCTGACATCCGAGCCGATCGAGCTCGACTATCATCCCCCTTCTAAAGCCGGGCGACAGAGCCGATATTTTGGGGAATACGTTCGCCAGCAGGTTACCCCATGGCTGGAAGAAAACGGATATGACCTATATAAAGATGGATTAGTAATTTACACCACCATCGATTCCAGATTACAGCAGCATGCTGAGCGAGCTGTCAAAACGAAGCTCGACTCCCTTCAAACTATATTTGAGAAGGAATGGACTACTCCCGGAAGCGACGAATATATGGACAAGCTCTGGGAAGAATTCCCTCTCTTTTTGAGAAGCTTTATCCGTGAAACGGACCGCTACAAAAATGGATTTGCCAAATTTGACACTAAAATTGAAAAAGTAGTGTTTGACTCCCTGTTTGCTGACACTGCTTTTATTGATTCGGTTAAACGGGCACGTACCCGGTTGCAAGCAAGTTTTGTAGCCATTGAACCCACGAATGGTAACATACTGGCATGGGTTGGAGGTACCGATTACGGTAACGTCCAATTCGACCATGTCTATCAATCCAAACGACAAGCCGGTTCAACCTTCAAACCATTTGTATATGCGGTTGCCATTGATAACGGATATAAACCCTATCACAAGTTTTCTAAGTTTCCGATGACTTTCAGGGCAAGAGACGGTTCAACCTGGACACCTAAAGATGAAACCGTGGCTGAAGGACCTGTTGAGGTTCCTTTAAGAGAAGCACTGGCACGCAGTATGAACAACGTTACTGTACGATTACTTCCTGAGATAGCAGGAGCACCCGGAACCAATAAATTATGGGAACTGGATCCGGCTGCCCGTAAAATCAAGGATATGGCCTCCAAACTGGGTATCGATATGAGTGATACACCAGCCTATCCTTCGATCGCATTAGGTACGGCCAAAGTCTCATTGTTAGAGTTAACAAGTGCATACACAACTTTTGCAAATTCCGGGGTCCATATAGACCCAATCGCCATCACACGAATAGAAGATAAAGAAGGCAATATCCTGAAAGAATTTCATCCGGAACTGACGGCTGAAGTGATCAGTCCGGAGACCGCATACATCATTACCGACATGTTGCGAGGAGTCATTCGAGGCGGTGAGGATTTTTATGGAACCGGAGTAAGGCTTAGAAATACCTATGGTGTAAGACAAGATGTGGCAGGGAAAACCGGAACCACTAACGACGCAGCGGATAATTGGTTTGTAGCCATGATGCCACATATCGTCATGGGTGCCTGGGTTGGTGGTGAAGACAGAAGGGTTAGGTTTAATCAGAATCTTTCATACAGTATTGGGCAGGGTGCGAGGACTGCTCTTCCCATTGTTGGCGAATTCATAAACTATGCCTCAGCAGATGAACAAGCCTATTGGAAATATGATGCCTTTGAACCTCCCCCAGGTTTCGTGATGCCGGAAGATCCTGAAAAGACGCGTAATGAATTGATCAAAGATGAAAATAAAGGTCGGATTGGCTGGTAAACCGATTGCTTACTCTTTCAATATTTATACCTTAATCTGATAACCATTTTATCAGGCTCCTTAGAAACTCAAGATTCTGAGGAGCCATTTCTTTGTTGTTTAGTCCCACCTTGAACTCACCCTGTGGGGTATCTATGATCTGAGCCGTAAACATGGCTGCCTCACCAAATATCGCTAATTTCCCTTCCCCATAATCCATGATCGCACCCTGACTATATCCTTCTAAACTTATGGTCTTCGTGCTGTCATTAAATTGCCAGGCGATCTCCGGTTCCAGACTAAAATCTCCTTCCTTGAATAACAGGATCGGATTTGCTTCGGGGGGATATTTAAAAGCAGATCCCGTAAAGGTTGTTATTCTTGATATATTTTTATCAGGTAGTGACTCTATTACTAACCTTCCATTGCTTTGATTGAACAGATCCGGTTCATTCTCCTCTTTTTCGAGTGATGCAAAACCGTTATTGAATTCAAAACCAAACGAACGACCAAGTTTTTCAGCAGCACCGGCAAAGGGCATATGATCTGCTATCAAAAAGAGGCTACCTCCTGTCCTAACCCAATCATTCAGATGACTGATCTCTTTTTCGGAATACGCAGAAGGATTTGGCAGCCTCCAGTTATTGATATTACTTTCGTGAAGAGGGTTCGCTACGACAAAAACCTGACAATCCTTCAGTGGCTCCAAACCCATCTGCAATGTTTCACTGACTGATCGTACTACAAATCCATCCAGCCTCAATACTTTAGAAAAAGGAGAAAAACCGGTTTCAGACGTGTGAAAATTATTGTGAGCAGCATCTATACATATGGCAAGACCTTGCCCCTTGGCAAATATTGGTTTTTCAAGTTCCGTTACGAAAGTGGTATCGGGTCTTTGTTGAGCCATTCCTCCTGATGCACCCAACATTAAAATGATCAAAATATAAATGTATTTATTCATGCTTTCCTTTAGGTATTAAACAGGTCTTATGACTTAAAATATAAGACATAAAAAAAGCCGTTACCTACTTGGGTAACGGCTTTGAATGTATTCAAATCTGTTAACTGTAT
>JAASTO010000198.1 GCA_021767245.1 Balneolaceae bacterium | reverse complement strand
ATAAAAACAGCATCACAGGCTTCGTTTATGAGCATAGTGAGGATGCGGTCAAAAATTTCCTGACCAAGTTTCTTGTCCTTATCTGGGGCGGGATTTTTTGATTCATCTTTATAATTATAGAACCCACGGCCTGATTTTCTTCCCAGCCAGCCGGCTTCTACCATGCGTTTCTGGGCGAATGAAGGTTTGAATCTTGGATCATAATAAAATGCCTCAAACACAGTGCTGGTGACTTCATAATTCACATCATGGCCGATGAGATCCATGAGTTCAAAAGGTCCCATCCGAAACCCGCCGATCTCTTTCATTGCCCAGTCGATGGTGGCGGCATCGGCAATGCCTTCTTCATAAATGCGGAGGGCTTCCCCATAGAAAGGCCGAGCCACACGGTTCACAATAAATCCGGGTGTGTCTTTCCCGGAAACAGTGATCTTATCCCAGCCTTTGATAAATTCTTTAGTGTGTTTGAAAACATCATCTTCCGTTCCTATCCCCGGGATGACCTCCACCAGTTTCATTAAGGGTGCAGGATTGAAGAAGTGAACGCCTAAAAATCTTTCGGGTCTTTTAAGGGCAGATGAAATGGCTGCAATTGAAAGGGAGGAGGTATTGGATGCAAGAACACAATCCTTAGAAACGATACCTTCCAATCGGGCAAAAGTATCTTTCTTGATGTCAATATCTTCAACGATCGCTTCTATCACAAAACCGCACTCCCCAAAATTGGTGATGTTATCAACGAATTCAATACGGCCCAGAATGCCGTCCACTTCATCCTGACTCATGCGCTCTTTTTCTACTTGTCGGGCAAGTATGCTTTCAAGACCGGCCCTGGATTTTTCGAGTTGTTGTGGATAGGCATCATAAAGGTAAACGTGGTGACCTTGTGTTGCTGCAACTTGTGCTATTCCGGTTCCCATGGTGCCGGCTCCAATTACACCGACCTTCGTATCTGTTGGTATCATAGAAAAATGTTTGATTAACGTCTGAAAAATCGCTTCCAAGATAAGGAATCTGAGACGGAATACAGTTTAAAATATGTACCAAATAATGGAGAAAATTGTCTCAAAGTTAATTAAGTGTATTCCCTATTTTTCAATCATACCAAGGTGCGTGTGCTTAAAATGGTCGGGAAATTTGAGACCGTAGCCAAACACGCGGTCAAAAGATGCATGGCCGAAAAAGACGATCCCTACAACCAATAGCCATTCTATTTCTGTAAAATATCCGACTAAGGTAAGTCCGGTCATCAATCCTTTGTGGTGTAACGTATTATAGATCCATGAGCCGAATTTTGTGTTAACGAGGTAGGCAGCGAAAGATAAATCCGGTAGGAAAAAAAGCATTGCATATACCCACCAGCTAAATTCAGTTATTATTCCAAAAAGGATTACAGAACTGATGAAAAGGGCAAGTTCTTCAAGGTTGAGGAGAAGTTTGAGGTTTTTATTTAGCTCAACATTCATAATGGTTCAGCTTTGTTCAATGAAACCCCGAATACGAAAAGTGAGCTGAAAAGTTGAGCCCGATATTTTGCAGGTGACATAGTGTTTTAAAAAAGTGTATCCACTTTGCCGAAATCCCTGAAATCCCTGAAATCCCTGAAATCCCCTGATCCTATTTTCCTTTGAACTCCGGTTTTCGTTTACCCAGAAAAGCCTGTACGCCTTCATTATAATCGTATGTTTCTCCGGCTTCGGCCTGTAGGTCAGCTTCGAGCTTCATTTGCTGCTCCAGATTGTTGGAAAATCCGGCGTTGAAACCTCTTTTGGTAAGCCCAAATCCTCGGGTAGGCATTTTGGCAAGTTTGCCTGCAATAGCTTGGGCTTCATTCATAAATGAGTCAGAAGGATACGATTTCCAGATCATACCCATTTCAACAGCTTCTTGAGCCGTAACTTTATCACCTAAAAAAGTAAGTGCGGTTGCCCGGGCTAAACCGATCAGTCTTGGCAAAATGTAGGTTCCACCACTGTCCGGAATGAGACCAATCTGTGAGAAGGATTGTATGAACTTGGTTTCTTCACTGGCGATCACAATATCGCAAGCCAATGCTATGTTAGCCCCTGCTCCTGCTGCTGTTCCGTTGACTGCACATACCACCGGTTTCTCTAATTTTCGAATGCCCTTGATGATAGGAATGTAGGTATGATGAACGATTTCGCTTAAGTCGCGATCTGGATCATTTGAAACCTCAGTGGCTTCAGCGAGATCCTGTCCGGCACAAAATGCTCTCCCTTCCCCTGTAATCAAAATACATCTTATCTCATCATTAGATTCAGCCTCCATCAGAGCCTGCTTCATTTGGTTGGCCATCTCAAAGTTAAAACTGTTAAGTTTATCCGGCCGGTTCAAGGTAATGGTGAAAACTCCACTCGAGAGATTTGTTTTGATCATGAATCTAAGTCTTTGGTTATACCTAAAGTATTGAAGCGTTTCGGAATAATACCAAAGACTCAAATCATTGTGTAGTAAAATTCAATTAAGCCTTGTTTGAACTTGTAATTATTTGATCAGGGTGAGTTTCTTTGTCTGAGTGAAGTTATTTGCAGTCAGTTTGTAAATATACATACCACTTGAAAAGTTTGTGGCATCCCAGGTTACATCGAATGAACCTGCGGGTAACTCTGAGTCCACAAGGGTTGCCACCTCTGAACCCAACATGTTATAAATTTTGAGGGTCACAGAACCTGATTCAGGTAAACTGAATGTGATATTTGTGGTTGGGTTGAAAGGGTTGGGGTAGTTCTGCTCAAGTGTGTAAGAGTTTGGTAAGCTACGCTCATCATCAATTGAAGTTCCAACCCCTGCTGTTTGAAATGAGTACGTTTCTGACCACTTACTTACACCGGCCACGTTACGGCTCCGCACTCTCCAATGATGTATCGTGCCGGGTTCAAGACCAGACAGGTCAACTTTAGTTGTTTCAAGGCCGGTCTCATCAAGTACCAGATCACTAAAGTCTGCATTTAAAGAGACCTGAACTTCAAAAGTGTTGGCATATTCGGGTTCGGCCCATTCAAGGCTAAGGTTAGTTGGTACATCTGTGGCATCATTACTTGGTGTGAGAAGGTTGGGTGATGTTGGAACAGGAGGGAAGTCCCCAAAAGCTTGCTGCCTCACTATTGGCATTAAAACCTCAGGGGAACCGGTATATTCCCAAATGATCATTCCGCCGACACCCTTTTCACGAGCGTAGTCAAATTTTGCACGGATGGTCTGTTCATTATCAAAACTAACGAATTGATTATCGGTTCCATACCAGGAAGCCTGAGCATTCTCATCCCATTCTGGATCAGTTGCTATACCGGGAAATTCATCTACAAGGTTGTCGTAGCTTGTTTCTCCAAACCTACGTTCTGCTCCTGAAGCATTCTGTTCGGGAGCATTCACACCGGTCCATACATATCCATACAGATCGATGCCAAACCCGAGTTTGTCGAGAGGTACACCGGCTTCATGGTATCGGTTCACCCACTGCTCTATATTAGGATACTCTGTACTTGAACCGGGAATTGTAATACGTTCGGTTCCCCCTGAAGGATTATAGATTGCAGCATTGTGCCAGCTATACCATCCCTGCCAGGCCCCTGAAAGGTCATAGGTCATCATGTTGATCTGGTCGAACTTGTCATGAACTCGGGCAAATAGGGAGGGGGCAGCATTTATGGCTGCAGTTAAAATGGCATCAGGTAATCGTCCTCTTAAATGAGTGATAAATACATCATAATTAGGGTGGTCTCTGACCGGTTCCGCATCAATATCGGCTCCGTCAAAACCCCATTCTTCAACAAAATCAGCAATGCCATCGGCAATGACCTTAGGTTGATCCTCAATACAATCCATGAAGGCCCCATTTCCGGCTCCTCCAAAAGACATGATGGCAGGCACACCATATTGGTTGGCATCTTCCGTAAATGCATTAAGCCTGTCAGGAGAAACGTTCTCCCAGGCAGCCGGTACATTAGGTTGACAAGTAGAGCCAGAAATAGTTTGGGCAAAAAAGATGGCATGTGTAAATGAGTTCCAATCAAGATCACTTCGACGGATATTTCCCCAGTTACCGTGACCGCCAACATTATAGTTCCAGCTTGCAATGTAGGCAGAAACCCAGATTTCCTGATTCGATTGGGCAGATGCTGAGGAAGGTAATAAACTTAGTGTGAATAACAGGCTAAATAATAGGTAAACAAGTGTTTTCATAGATCATATTCATTGAGTGCTTTATTACAAGAGGTAAAAGCAACGGAAATGTTAGGGATGCTTCAGAAATTCTAATCTTTCGATCACACTTTTAATACCATTAGAGTCGGATTTTGTTTCCTTTTCTAATGTTTAGGTAGGTAGGAGGGCTTTGATGTTTTAGTTAAAACATCGGCTTATATGATAAAACAGATATGAAATAATTAATTTTAAGTGGTATCAAATACACTTAAAATGCTCGAAAGGCTGCTCGCAGTCATTGCAGTAGTATTGTGATTTGCAGGCCGTTGATCCGAACTGACTGACTAATTCAGTCTCAAATGAATCACAAAAGGGGCAGGGAACTACTTTGGTCCTTGACAGACTTTTCAGAAATTCGTCGTTTTCGTTGGTTTTTTCGGGAGGAGCAATGCCGTAATCCTTAAGTTTAACCTTGGCTTCTTCGGTCATCCAGTCGGTGGTCCAGGTCTCTGCAAAATCGAGCTTCACCTTAAAATTCTGAACT
>JAASTO010000034.1 GCA_021767245.1 Balneolaceae bacterium | reverse complement strand
TCCAAAGCCTTTAATTCCGGACGGTTACTAAAGGCCGACTGTTGGTAGAAATCTACCGGTTCGATCTCGGCCGAAACAGGATCCAGGAATCTTACTTCAGGTTCGTAGATCTCGCTATCCTGATTTCTGAGAATATAATTCCAGGTTTCACGTACGAATCTCATATTTTCAGCTACTTCAGCCTTTTGTATCTCAAATTCAGATTTAAAGATCTCAAATTTGAAGATCTCAGAATCATCAAGGCTTGTATCACCCTCTTCCTGCATATCTTCAATTTGCCCTTCGATCTGATCCACTTTATCCTGAGCCTCTTCCAACAGGCGCTCGATCTCCATGGCTAGAACACGACTGTAATACAGATCAAATAACCGTATCTCAAGATCTTCTTTCTCTGCTTCGAAACTATATTGTGCTGCTTCGGCCCCAAGTTTGGCAGCATCAACAGCCTTGTTAATAGCACCCCATGTAAAAACAGGTTGTGCGGCCGTTAATTGAAACCTGGTAAATATAGCCCAATCTTCCCAATCGTTCCGGAGATTAGGATCCAGGTAATATTCATCTTCAGGTAAACCGGGTACATCACTTTTCACTCCCGGTACCAGTCCATGCTGACTGTTAAACTCAACGCTGGGTAAAATTCGTTGCGCTTTTGCCTGATCTACGGTGTTTTGTGCAAGTTCTACGTCCTGTTTCGCATAATCGACCTGACCTGAATTATTGAGAGCTTTCGATAAAAATGTCTGAAAATCTATTCTCAGAGTATCCTGTGCCTGAGTAGAAAAAGATAGAGTGGCAACAAAAAGAATTGTTAATAAACTGATTCGTGCTGTCATAATATGATTTAAGTTTATGCCTTCAACGAATGCACGATGATAATATTTAAAACCAATGGTTAAAACAAAAATAGCCCCATAAAGGGGCTATTTAAAGCGGAGAGCGAGGGATTCGAACCCCCGGAGACCGTGAGGCCTCAATGGTTTTCAAGACCACCGCATTCGACCACTCTGCCAGCTCTCCTAATTTTCACTAAGTGCCTGAGCACCGGATACGATCTCCGATATCTCTGTGGTAATGGCACTCTGTCTGGCTTGATTGTATTCAAGTCTCAGATCTCGTTCTAATTCCTTGGCATTTTCAGTAGCACTGTCCATGGCAGTCATTCTGGCACCCTGCTCAGAGGCATTGGATTCAAGAACGGCTCGCCATAATTGCATATTTAAATGCAATGGAAGCAACTTGTCTAAAATAGCCTGCGAATTCGGCTCGTAAAGGTAATCAATAGATGATTCAGATGCATTATCTGTTTTAGATTTTCCAATACTATTAGCATCGATTGGCAATACCTTCTGTGTACGTCTCGTTTGGGCGATCACAGATTTGAATTCATTAAAAGAAATGTAGACTTCGTCAAATTTACCTTCAATAAATTGCCCGGTAACATTTTCCATAATATCAGACGTTTTCTGATACTCGATGCTATCGAAAAAACCCGGAAACTCTTCGATCACACTATAATTTCTTTTCTTGAAGTAAGCCGTCGCTTTTTTACCAACGGTGATCAATGAAAGAGAATCATTATCTAAGTGTTCTGAAAAGTTGTTTTCTAATCTGGTTTCAACATCCTTAAATAAGTTATTGTTAAAACCACCACAAAGGCCTCTATCAGAACCAATAACGATAAATAACACGTTATTGACTTCTTCCGGCATACGCATGACAGGATTCGAAGCATCACTGTGTTGTGTTAAACGACCCGCCACCTGTTCTATTTTTGAGGCATAAGGACGTGTGCTCGTCATTTTATCTTGTGCTTTTCTCAACTTAGCAGCAGCCACCATTTTCATAGCTTTGGTGATCTGCTGTGTGTTGTTTACAGAAGATATCCTGTTTCGTATGTCTCGAAGATTCGCCATTGATTAATCGGGTATTAATTAGTTAGCAGTAACCTGATCGATAACAGTATTAGCTACTTTGATCAATTCATCACCAAAACTGTCGTCAAGAACTCCAGTTTCGGAGAGTGATTTCATTTCGTCTTCGAATTTGATCCCAACAGTTTCAAGATACTGATTTTCAAATTCACTGATCTGTTCAACCGCAAGTTTGTCTAATAAACCTTCAGAATTGATCTTTAACAGGGCTATTTGTTGTTCAACCGGCAGTGGCTGATATTCACCCTGCTTAAGTAATTCAACCGTTCTTTCACCTTTTCTTAACTGTGCTTGCGTAGAAGCATCAAGGTCTGAACCGAACTTGGCAAATGCCTCAAGTTCACGATACTGAGCCAAATCAAGCTTTAGGGTACCGGATAATTTTTTCATGGATTTAACCTGAGCAGATCCACCCACACGAGATACAGAAGTACCAACGTCAATAGCCGGTCTGATACCCTGGTTAAATAGGTCAGTATCAAGGAATATCTGACCATCAGTAATAGAAATTACGTTGGTTGGGATGTAAGCAGAAACATCACCTGCCTGAGTTTCAATAACAGGTAGAGCGGTCAATGACCCTCCACCTTTAACTTTAGGCTTAAGTTCATCAGGAACGTTATTCATTTTCTGCGCAACTTCATCGTCATCAATGATCTTAGCAGCACGCTCAAGAAGACGGCTATGCAAGTAGAATACATCTCCGGGATAAGCTTCACGTCCAGGAGGTCTTTTCAGAAGTAGAGAAAGTTCACGGTAAGCAACAGCTTGCTTAGAAAGATCATCATAGATCACAAGTGCATGTCGGCCCGTATCACGGAAATACTCACCAATAGCCGCTCCGGCAAATGGTGCAATATAACGCAATGGAGCTGACGTACTTGCTGGCGCAGCAACAATAGTTGTGTATTTCATAGCTCCATTATCCTCTAATACCTTTCTGATATTAGCAATAGTAGAACCTTTCTGTCCAACTGCTACATAGATGCAGTGAACCGGAGTGTCAGTATCCTGTGTTGCCTGCTGATTGATGATGGTATCGATGGCTACAGCTGTCTTACCTGTCTGACGGTCACCAATGATCAGCTCACGCTGCCCTCTTCCGATCGGTATCAACGAATCAATGGATTTCAAACCAGTTTGCAGGGGTTCAGCAACCGGCTCACGATAAATTACACCGGGAGCTTTACGCTCAAGTGGAAGTTTAATAGTCTCGCCATTGATGCTGCCTTTTCCATCGATTGGAACACCCAATGGATTGATCACACGGCCCAATAGACCTTCGCCAACCTGAATGGAGGCTATATCATTGGTTCTTTTAACGGTGTGACCTTCTTCAACGGCATTAGCTGAACCAAAAAGTACAATACCTACATTATCCTCTTCGAGGTTAAGTACCATACCGGTTACAGGGTTACCATTATCATCTTTAGATTCTGGCAGCTCAACCAGTTCACCGGCCTGTACTTTTGAAAGACCGTAAACACGGGCAATACCATCACCCACTTCCAATACGGTACCTACATCATAGGTATCTGCTTCATTGTCGAAGCCTGAAAGTTGTTTGCGTAAAATGGCTGAAACTTCGTCTGGTCTGACTTGACTCATCTTATGTATCTAGTTAAATAAGTTTTAGTAATTTTATTCCATTGCTGAGCTAAGGAATGCATCCTCAAGCTGCTCTAATTTATGCTTCACAGTACCATCAATGACTGTATCAGCGATCTTAATGGCCATACCGCCCCTCAGATCTTCATCCACCTTTTCATTGATCTGAACCTTTTTACCTGTAACATCTGCAATTCTGGATTTTACTGTCTCCAGTTGCTTATCAGTAAGTTTTTGAGCTACAGATATCTGAGCCTCTATGATACCGGCATGATCATTATAGATCTCGATAAATGAATAAGCGATCTGATCGATCATGCTTTGACGATTTTTCTGAGCGATAAGTGTTATAAACTTATGTACAAGTTCACTTACTTCTCCCCCAAATACCTCTTCAAGTACCGCAACTTTTTTTTCAGGTTTGATGATAGGACTCTTCAAAAACAGAAGCAGTTCCCTGGATCCATCAATGGTCTCCTTTATAAACAAGACATCCTGTAGAGTTTGCTCGAGTACATCGTTTTCCTCAGCAAGCTCTAAAAGTGCTTTTGCGTACCTTCCTGAAGCCTTAGATACCAGCATGAATTAAATTAGTTTTTAGATAGATCGGTTAAAAATTTATCTACCAGCTTGTTATTCTTTTCATCATCAAGCTCAGAGTCAATAATGATTGAAGCAGATTGTACAGCAAGTTTTGCAACCTCACTTCTTAACTCATCAAGAGCTTGTTTTTTCTCCTGCTCGATAGTAGCCTTGGCTTGTTCAATAATTTGATCAGCCTCCTCTTTAGCCTTACTGATACGTTCAGTACGAATCAATTCAGCTTCGTCGACAGCCTCTTTACGGATCTGCTGAGCCTTAGCTTCAGCTTCACGCAAAGCCTTTTCATTATCTTTGGAGATCTTTTCAGCCTTGGCAATTGCTTTTTCAGCTGCTTCCAAAGACTCCTTGATATTGCGCTCACGATCTGTGAGAGCTGTCATAATTGGAGGAACAGCATACTTCATCATTACCAGCAAAAATATGATCAGAGATACTAAGATCCAGATCGCAAAACCGGTATTAAATGAGAGTAAGCCCCCTCCGCCTGCTAATAGGAAAGTCATGATAGTTACCTACCTTTAATTATTGACCAATTCCAAGCGCAAGCAAAATACAAATAACGGCACCAAGCAGAGCAACACCTTCAATAAAGGCTGCGGTCAAAATCATAGCACCGCGAATGTCGCCAGAAGCTTCTGGTTGACGTGCAATACTTTCTGTAGCACTTTTACCGATCATACCAATTCCGATTCCGGCACCAAGTGCAACGATTCCAGCTCCGATACCAGCTGCTAATAATCCCATAGTTCTGTTTGTTTAGTTTTTATTGATGTTAGATTATGTTATTAAGCTGAAACTTCTTCAGCAATATGTTCTGTGTAATATTCTTCTTCGTCGTGAGCATGATCTTCAGCTGCCATTCCAATAAATACAGCTGACAACAATGTAAAGATGTAAGCCTGTAATAGTCCCACAAACACCTTTAATGCATACAATACAACCGTCAATGAAACTGAAAATATACCAACTCCGAAACCGGCTCCGGCTCCAAATAGATCAGCAAAGATAAAGACCAATCCAAGTATGGCAATGATCATGATCTTACCGGACAACATGTTTGCGAACAAACGTATTGCAAGAGCAAATGGCTTGGTGAACAATCCCAGGATCTCAACCGGTGTAAGAATGAATCTTACCCATCCCGGAACTCCTGGAAACCAAAATACGTGAGCCCAGTGATCTTTAGTACCACTAAACTGCGTGATCACAAATGTGACTAAAGCCAATGTAGCTGTAACTGTCAGGTCAGCCGTTGCTGTTGCAGCCCAGGGCAA
Organism: Balneolaceae bacterium; assembly: GCA_021767245.1. Lineage (GTDB taxonomy): Bacteria > Bacteroidota > Rhodothermia > Balneolales > Balneolaceae > Gracilimonas. The sequence goes on along the minus strand of JAASTO010000034.1, from coordinate 12,201 downwards.
CAACCCAAATAGATTCATAAATGAGATACCCATGAACATGGTGAACAGAAATGGTACATACCTGTCAGCTTTGTGCTCATCGATATTGTCACGTGCTACATCATCACGAATAAAGACAAAAAGCACCTCAAATATATTCTGCATAGCGCCCTTAGGCTCAACATCGCGACCGATACCTTTTTTATATCGATTTGCCGCCATAATGGTCAGTATGACTGCGAGCCCCATACCCAACCAGAAATAAACCAGGTGTGACGTGATGGAAAAATCAACTTTTATATTTCCACCGCCGGCTGGCACGATAGCTCCTTCATCATTTTCAATAAATTCACCTGAATTCAGAGCTTTTTTGGTAGAAGCGTAAGCACTTAACTGGGATTGCCCTTCTGCAGTCTCCCAGTAAAAGATCCTTGGCAGATAAATCTTACCACCGTTGATAAACTTAGGTACTTTAAAATAGTCGTGGTCAGCAACGGTTCCCATCACGTCGATTACAGGACCATCGGCCCCTTCAGCATCGTCGGCTGCGAATGTATTTGATGTGCTTACACTGAGAAATAAAAGAGTTAAGAAAACTCGACGCAGGGTTTGAATCATTGTCTTTAACTGCCGCTCTTTTGTAGAAATTTGTGGATTAAAATCATTTCCGTTACAGATTGACAAAGATAGGAAATTATAAAACTAACTGTAAAGTAGATTTCATCAATTTTTGTTGCTGCAAGCAAAATTCCAAACAACGCCAGAACCACTATGAATCGAATGGCAATTGAAAAGATATAAACCTGTATAAATACAGTTCCATCAGCGTTTTGAAAAGCTTCGAGTATCCAACCACTGCTTACCACGAAGACAGAACTTAGTAATACACCCGATACAACTGCCACTCCCTGTGCGGTTCCAACCCAAAAAAATGTAGCAGCAACCAGTAAAAGCAGTGCGGAGAATGTGATCGATCTTTGGGTCACTGATCTACCGTGTTCAATCATCAGCATTAAGCTTCCTGTTTATTCTGACGATCATAAACCCAAAACTGATCATCGCTCCCAAAACACCTACCATCAATAGGATGGGAGACGTGCCAAAATATTCATCCAAAAAATAACCAATCATAATGGGTATCAACAATGAGGCAGCAATTTCAGCTCCCAACCCAAGGTACTCCATGTATTTTTTGGGAAGCAAATTTTTAGGCAATGAATCAGACCTTCTTTAGCTGCTTGAGCCGGTTTTTTCAGTTTCTTTAGTGCTGCTGTAAGATTTAACGTCAGAACCCATTCTGCATGACCCGTTGATCTGTGCTCCCTCCTCAACAATCAGGGTTTTGGTATAGATATTACCATCTATAATAGCCTGAGACCGAAGAGTCAGTTTTCCGGAAACTTTAACTTCGCCATCAACTTTACCGGCAATATCAGCATCCCCTGAGTTAATATTTCCTTTGATCTTACCGTTTCCGGTTACAATGATCTTTCCTTTTGAGTTAGCTTCGCCTTCAATGGTTCCGGCAACCCGAATATCAGAATCGGAGATCAGGTCTCCTTTCAGCTTGGTCCCTTCACTGATGATGTTAACTGTTGGTGATTGTCTTGAATTGTCTGACACGTTATTTGATGATTTCTTAGAGTTTAGCATATTCTTTATTAGTTGATTAAATATAATTCCGGGTTTTGAGGAACACCATTTTTCCATACTTCAAGGTGAAGATGGGGTCCGGTGCTTAATACACCTGCGTCTCCGGTAGATCCTAAAATATCTCCTTTAAGTACGAGATCTCCCTCCCTTTTGTTTAGCCTGGCCAAATGCTTAAAAGTTGTCACCACCCCATTACCGTGCTGAACCGAGATCACATACCCATTATTGATGGTCCAGCTACTGTTAAAAACCGACCCATCTGCAATATTGATCACCGGCTCATCTATCCCGGTGGCAATATCAATTCCATAATGTTCCTCATCAGGCAGATAACCCCTTGTAAGTGAACCTTTAACCGGGTATCGGCCGGGGAAATCAGGTATCGTCTTTGATACGTTTGAAAACAAGATCTCATTTTGAGAAAGCTTTTCTATGGAACCAATTTGATCCATAGTCACAAACTCTCCTTCATCCATACCCTGAGTTTCGGTAAACATCTGGTCGAAACGCTGATCCATAGCCAAAGTGGTATCTACGCTTAGGCGAATAATATTTTTCATTTCCTGTAACTGAGTATCTCTTTTCTTAAGCGAATCTTCCAGGGCTAGAGTTTTATCTGTTATTTCCATGATCTGCGCCCTTATCTCAGCCTCATCAGAGTTGTATAACAGTTCACCAAGTGGGGTGACCATAAATGTCGCAGCTATGATCAAAACCATGATCAAAAAAATGGTCATAAAGATCCCAAAGATACTATTGGGGTATAGCTTATATGAATTATCCTCACCCGGCTGGGAATCATCCAGTAACATGACCGTAATTTCCTTACGGCGTTGTTCAAATAATTTTTTAAGCAGATCGATCATAAGACCTTAAAGTTAAACAATAGTCGCGTTATTATTGATATGATAATGTATCGAATACCTTAGCAAGTTCTTTAGTTAATTTTTTTCTGTCAAATTGTTGAATATATGCCTGATCAGGAACCTTGATTTTATCTTGTTTCCAGTCAGTAAATAATGCCATTATCGATTCTTTTACGGTATTGAGATCATCAGGTGGCGCAACATAACCGGCACCGTAGGCTTTCAATACCTCTGATTCGGCTCCAATATGAGTAAGTCCCAAAATCGGCTTACCTGATCCTATATACTCAAAGAGCTTTCCACTCTTTATCTGTTTATGAACCGGATCAAAATTTGAGATCATCCAAAGGGCATCCGCCCTATTTAAATTTGTAACGGCAATATTATGAGTGATGTATCCATAATCTGTTACAGAACTACTCAATCCAAGTTCCTCAATTAGTCTTTTATGACGTCCGGATAAACCACCCTGAAAATGAAGATGAAATTCATCCTGACCGATCCGTGATTCGAGAATCAATTCCCTGAATGCCTTGAGTAAAATATCAGGTTGATTGTTCTCGTAAAATAATCCACTGTAAAGCAGATTCATTTTACTAGTCTTATACTCAAGGATCGGCGGGTCTGTTCCCTTAAAATCGTCCGGATCAAATCCATGGGAAATAACATGTGTATTGAAGGAGATCCCGGGGTATTCACTTTTCAATGAAGCTTCCATTTTTTCATCCAAAACAATAACCTGGTCTGAATCAGATAAGCAAGAGCTCTCTAATTTCCTATGGATCTTCATTTGCCATTCAAATTGATCATCAACAAAATGGTTATTTACCCAGGCATCCCTGTAGTCCAACACCAGGGGTAACCCTAATTCTTTCTTAATTTCAGTAGCAGCCAGATGATCACTGAAAGGCGGGGCCGTACTAAAGATCAGATCAAAATTCTGTTCCTTTGCTAACTCCAGGGATGCATTGACCGCCTGGTTGATCCATCCCCTTTTGTTGTCTGGATACATAAAAAACCGGGAAAATTGTCGGCCTACACTGGCTACTTTTTCCGGAACTGCAAGCTTCTTACTCTTTACAAATGGTAAGTGGAATGGAGTTTGTGCAGGAACTCTATATACATCTACTGATAGATCATTCAATTCCTCAAGAAGGGTACTGTCATAATATGGGTAAGCTCCGGGTTCAGGGCACACCACTATTGGATTCCAGCCAAAATTCCGCAGATACTTCACGAATTTCAGAGGACGCTGTACCCCACTCCCTCCCAATGGTGGGAAGTAGTAGGCTATAAAAAGCACGTTTTTCATGCCGGACAAGCCGCTTATGAAACCGAATAGTTAGGAGCTTCCTTAGTGATCTGAACAGAATGCGGGTGACTTTCTTTATAGGCCGCCGCTGAGATCTGAACAAATTCAGCTTTCTTCATCTCATCGATATCTGCCGCTCCTGCGTAACCCATGGCAGCCCTCAATCCACCGGTCATCTGGTGAACTACCTCACTCAGATAGCCTTTAAATGGAACTCGTCCTTCAATACCTTCTGGTACCAGTTTGTTTATGTCATCTTCTACATCCTGGAAGTATCGATCTTTTGAGCCTTTATTCATCGCACCGATACTACCCATTCCCCGGTATGATTTGTATTTCCTGGATTCATAGATAATGGTTTCGCCCGGGCTTTCATCCACACCCGCAAACATTGATCCCATCATCACGGCATCAGCTCCTCCGGCAATGGCTTTAGGGATATCACCGGTTTGTTTGATACCGCCATCTGCGATCAAGCCTATTCCATTTTCTCTGGTAAACTCAGCCACTTCCATAACGGCACTGAGCTGAGGAACCCCAACACCGGTTACCACGCGGGTTGTACAAATTGAACCGGGGCCAACTCCTACTTTCACTACATCTGCTCCGGCTTCTACCAGTGCTTCAGCCGCAGATCTGGTAGCAATATTTCCACCTATCACATTCAGATCAGGATATACTGACTTAATTTTCTTAATGGTATCCAGTACTCCCTGAGAATGCCCATGGGCCGTATCAACGGTTATAACATCTACACTGGCTGCCACCAGGGCATCGACGCGATCCATAGTATCGGCCGTAACACCAACAGCAGCACCTACTCTCAACCTTCCCATATCATCTTTACAGGCATTAGGGAAGTTCATCTTCTTTTCGATATCCTTAAAAGTGATGAGGCCAACCAGTTTATTGTTACTGTCAACGATAGGTAACTTCTCAACTTTGTGTTGCTGAAGTATTTCTTCGGCCTGCTGAAGGTTTGTTCCTTCCTTGGCGGTAATCAGATCTTCATGAGTCATGATCTCGCCAAGTTTTTTATTCATGGCCGACTCGAACCTAAGATCTCTGTTGGTCACAATACCTATCAAAATACCTGAATCGTTAACTATAGGTATTCCGCCTATTTTTTGCTTTCTCATCAGTGCCCGGGCTTCTTTAACAGTCGCTTCCTTTTTCAGAGTAACCGGGTCCACGATCATACCACTTTCACTTCGTTTCACCAAACGGGCGTGCTCAGCCTGATCCTCAATGCTCATATTCTTATGAAGCATGGCAATGCCACCTTCCCTGGCTAAAGCAATGGCCATCCGATATTCTGATACCGTATCCATGGCCGCACTGATGATCGGTACGTTAAGCTTTAAGTTCGGTGTGAGTCTGACGCTGGTATCAACGTCGCGGGGCAGAACATTAGAATAATTTGGCACCAGGAGTACGTCATCGTACGTTAGTCCCTGTCTTGTAATGCGTTCAAATGGAGAGGCGTTATTTGTATTGTGCATTAAGTAAAATATTTGGCTTGCAGTTTTTCAAAGATAAGTATATCTCTTTGGAAGTTCTGCATTGAATCTGAATTTTTGTAGGATTTTCATATTATTTTCATTTAACCGATAAACCTACACTTTATGATTTATAACAAGGAACAAATTAGCAAGATCATAGCCAAGGCGTCTGAAATTCAAACCGCAAGGGAAATGAATGATGAAGAACAAGGTTTATCGGAAAGTGAGATCATTGAGATCGCTGAGGAAATTGGCATCAGTAAAGAATCGGTCCTTCAGGCACTTCAAAATTTACGGGATCCAAAACTCACTGATCAGACATATAGTCTATGGAAAGGTACTTCCAAAATTCAGCATGTAGATATTGTTAACGGTCATTTTACCGAAGATCAATGGGAAGAATTAGTGCTTGAGATCCGAAAGGTCACGGGAGGAATTGGTAAAATTCAGAAGACCGGAAATACCTATGAGTGGGAACAACGGAAATCTGATTTTGGCTATAAACATTTTTCTCTTACCCCTTCAAAGGATAAAACAAAAATACAGATGGTCTCATCATGGGGGCCATTTAGGTTAATAACAGGTTTCCTGGGCTTTTTCTTTGTTTTTATCTTAACACTACTGATCGTTAAAGGCCTGACATACAAAGAACTCGCTTTAATGGTTGCACCTATAGCAGGCCTCGGGGGCTTTGCCTTGAGCAGACTTTATCTGAAGCATTTCTTCCGAAAACAACAGTCCATGCTAAGTGAACTTTCTAATTCCCTTCAAAATAAGATCCGGTCCTTTGGCAATGAATCAAACTCAGCCATTGAGATCGAGTCTAAAGATAGATACGATCAGGAATCAGATCATGGGACGAAGAATAATAATTCATCTATAAAGACTTAACCTTTAAGGCAGTCACAGCTGTCTCCAGGGTGCAAATACCATCCAGATAGCAGTTGACCCAATAGGTTACTGTCTGTCTTCGGCGTTTTACAAATGGGTCAACAGAAGAAAACCTTCCTTTTAGTTCTTCTACCATAAACTTTACATCAGCATGGATCTCAACTTTCAGAGTATCCGGTAAATCGGACCACCCCATCAGTTCAAAAGCTTCCTGCATTTCATCGTATGCTTGCTGACTCTCGCGTTCTATCCGCTTAAGTATAGGAAGAGCAAATAATACCGGTTCAGTCTGTGTTTGTGTGTAGCTGGAAAGTGCGTTGTTCATCATTATCATTGAGTTTTGTTTTTGATTTACTCAATGATACGCACAGGGAGTGACATCATACTGTCACCCCTTCAGGAAATTATTTATTTTAATTCAATATGCTCATATTTGATGCCATAGTTCCCTTGAGATCTTGTTTCTCAAAACTGATCTGATAAGATGTCCCTTTTTCTGTATCCACGCTTATATCTGCCCTGAGTTGTTTTATAAACGTATTTATAAGTGTCTGACCCAAAGATTTCCCATTTTCTTCTTGACGGGAAAACCCTACCCCATCATCCTCAATTAAGAGGTGTACTCTGTTCTCATTCTCTTGAACCTTTATTCTGACCTCACCCTTATCTCGCCCAACAAAGGCATGTTTAAAGGTATTATTCAGGATCTCATTCATCAATAAACCGATTGGCAGTGCCTGATTAATATTGATCTGAACATCTTCAAGAGACAGATGGAGGTCAACCTCTTTTGAGTTTTTGCTCTTATACATATCGAACAGTGTATTGGCCTGTTTCTCGATATTATCTTTCAGTGAAATATTGGAGAAGCTTTTTGACTGATACAGCTGTTCATGAATCAATGCGATCGACTTTATTCTGTTCACGCTTTTATTTAACTGCTCTGCTGCCTGTTTGTCTTCGGTTCCAAAGATCTGAAGCTGAATAAGTCCGGATATAATAGCCAGGTTATTTTTGACCCGGTGATGGATCTCTGCGAGTAAGGCCCCACGCTCCTCATAAGCATCCAAAAGTTCTTTTTCAGCCGCTTTTCTTTCTGTAATATCCCGCCAGACTACATACCTAATACTTTCCCCATCATTATCTGTCAGGTTTGTAACAACCGTTTCAACGGGTATGGTCTCACCTTGCTTACTTACGTGTTCCCACTCGAATTTCAACCCTTTTTTATTGAAGTTCTTAATCTCATCCAGGGTAGTTTTATAAAGATGCTCAGATTCCCAGCCATTCGATTGTGTTTTAGGGGAAATATCAAGCATTCCCTTGCCGATCAACTCATTTTTCATTTCGTAGCCCAGCAGATCCAAAACAGCCTGGTTGCAATCCACAATGTGGCCATTTTTCTCCAATAGACTTGGATCAGTGGAATTTTCAAATAGCTCCCGATATTTCCTTTCTGATTTTTTAAGCCGCTCTTCCGCTTTCATCCAGTCAGAAATATCAATATGAGTACCAACCATGCGGGTTGGATTTCCTTCCTCATCTTCTTCAAATATGGCACCTCTGTCCCATACCCAAACCCAATGTCCGTCTTTATGCTGCATTCTCACTTTTACATCATAAACAGGTATATCTCCACTGAAGTATTGGTTTAAAATCTTTTCAGCCCTTTCAAGGTCCTCCGGATGGGTAAGGTTATTCCAGGTTTCTATATAGGTTGGTTCAAGTTCACTCAATGTATACCCCAGCATTTGTGCCCAACGCTCATTGAATATGGTTTTACCTGTCTCAATATCCCAATCCCAGGTTCCTGCCCGGGTACCTACCAGGGCGTAATTAAGGCGTTCTTTTAGTTCTTCAAGTTCTTGCCGGTATCGTATTTCCTTTGTTATGTTTCTCCCAACCCCCAGGAATCCAGAATCCTCCATTTCATTATTCCTTAACCGGGTCAACTTTGTCTCATAATGGTTTTTTTGTCCTTCTTCGTTTTGAATAAACCACTTGTAGGTATGATGCCCTTCTTTTTCAGCAATTTTCAACGCATTATTATGAACTTTCCCGTTTTTCTGTCCAAAAACTTCTTTTACTGTACTACCGAGCATCATAGTACTTAGTTCTTCATCACTGGCCCATTTTCCGTACAAATTAGTAAACCTGCCTTCTTTATCAACGGTATACACGATGTCATCGAACGATTCCACCAAAGTTTGAAACTCTGCTTGTCTTCGCTTCAAAACATGAAGGGTTTCCACTTCATCCGTCACGTCACGAACTGACCCCACAATTCTAATGATCTCACCTTTGTTATTTTTAACTGCCTGCGTTTTTGTCCTTACCCATTTTTTATTTCCCTGCAGGTCTGTAAATCGTGCCGTGTAATCATAGGCTACCCCATCATTCAGACACTTATCATAGAGTTGAGTGATCTTTTCCCTGTCAGACTTATCGTAGCATTTCAGGCTTTCCTCGGCAAGGTTTCCGTCAAACGGCTTTCTAAACCCATGAATTTTATACAACTCATCCGTCCAGAAGAATTTTTCATTAAATGGATCATATTCCCATCCTCCAGTTCCCGATAATTCCTGAATATTATTTAATAACCGTTCCCTCCTTTCAGCTTTTTCGGCACTCTCTTTCTCTTTTGTAATGTCTTCTTTTATGGCAACGTAATAGCGAATTTCCCCGTCATTATAATAAGGGGCAATAGAAGCCCTTTCCCAAAAATAGCATCCATCTTTTCTTACATTCCTAATTTCGCCCTTCCACACCTTACCGGATGTAAGGGTATCCCACATATTTTTAAAAAATTCCTTTGAGTGTGTACCTGAGTTGAGAATATTTGGGTCTTCTCCCTTTACCTCCTCCATCGAGTAACCGGTAAGTTCTAAGAAGAATTTATTGGCATGCAGGATCTTCGGGGTGGTATCAGTTATTACAATGGAAACAGGTACCTGCTCCATGGCAGACTGAAATATTACAGAATCGAGAAGTGATTTGACCTTATCCATCATAGAAATAATTGAATGCACAATAATATCACTAAGTAGTATGTACTTTATGTGAAATTATACATGAATCAATAATATGATGGTTTACTCAGGATAAATTGATTTTTTGGCAGCCAATAAGGTATTCTTCATTAACATAGCCACTGTCATAGGCCCAACTCCACCGGGAACCGGGGTGATCCAGCTTGCTTTTTTTCGCACTGACTCAAAATCTACATCTCCCACTAACTTATACCCTTTTTTGGAGGTTTCATCTGCCACCCGGTTGATTCCTACATCTATTACTACAGCCCCTTCTTTGATCATTTCTCCTTTGATCAATTCCGGCTGGCCTGCCGCTGCTATCAGGATATCGGCAGAGATCGTATGCTGAGTAAGATCTTTCGTAAACTTATGACAAATGGTAGTGGTGGCTTTACCGGATGAATTCTCTCTGGATAGCATGATAGCCATAGGTGACCCAACAATATTACTGGCCCCTACTACCACGGCATGCTTTGATTTTACCGGAATGCTGTAGTGCTTGAATAGTTCCATGATGCCTGCCGGAGTACAGCTTCTGAAACAAGGTTCATCTACCGTTAACCTCCCAACATTCATTGGGTGAAATCCATCCACATCTTTACGATAGTCAATAGTTTCGATCACATCATGTGAGGAAAGATGTGAAGGCAAGGGCAACTGAACTAATATGCCATCCACTGAATCATCTTCATTATAGGAATGAATAATGGATTTTAGCTCTTTGGCAGAGATCGTATCCTGCAGAATTCGTGTATGGGTTTCTATACCAACATCTTCGCAGGCTTTAGTTTTGGCCCCTGTGTACACTTTAGATGCCGGGTCGTCTCCAACCAATATCACCTGAAGAAATGGAGCTCTGTGACCTTTATCCTTCCAGTCCTTTACATCTTCACGGACCCTGTTTCTTACCAGTTCGGCTACTTTTTTGCCATCAATGATCTCTGCGCTCATGCTGCTATCTTTCTATGTTGTATTTATTCATTTTATTGTAAATATGACTACGCTGAATGCCTATTTCCTCAGCCGTCTTGGATATATTCCAGTCATTCTTTTCAAGCCGTTTGATCAAAAAAATCTTTTCTGCCTGTTCCTTAAAATCCTGAAAGTCTGAAATATCATCCGCCAGTTCATCCAGCTTATCTGTCTTCGTTGTTTTAGATGATAGTATATCATTCACTGTTTCTTGATCGATCTTGTTTTCCGGAGCTAGAATTCCAAGTCGTTCTACCGCATTCTGTAATTCTCTTACATTACCCGACCAATCACGTTTTTTCAATGCTTCCAGACCATCTTCAGTAAAAGACACCTTTGAAAAACTAATATCCCTTTCCTTTAATGAATTCAGACAGGCTTTGGCGATCAATGGTATGTCATCCCGCCTGTCTTTCAATGGCGGCACCTTGATAGGGATAACATTGATACGGTGGTAAAGATCTTCCCTGAAGTTTCCATCCGCGATTTCCTGTTCCAGATCCTTATTCGTAGCTGCGAGTATGCGTACATCTATTTGTGTGGATTTATTCCCACCGATCCTCGTGATCTTACTTTCCTGCAAGGCCCTCAGTACTTTCGCCTGGGCATCCAGTCCCATGTCACCTATCTCATCCAGAAAAAGTGTTCCTTCATTGGCTTGTTCAAACTTACCGATCCGTTGGTCAGTTGCACCGGTAAATGCCCCTTTTTCATGCCCAAAAAGCTCACTCTCCAGTAACTCAGAAGGAATGGCTGCACAATTCACTTCCACCATGGGGCCTCCACTACGGGGACTTTTCTCATGGATCCATTTCGCTACCAACTCTTTTCCGGTTCCATTATCTCCGGTGATCAGAACTCTTGACCTGGTTGGTGCCACTTTATCGATCAGATCCTTGATCTTTTGAATAGATTCACTTTCACCAACAATAGGCTGTAGGCTTGGAAGTCTGCTCTTTATTTGCCGGTATTCCTTTTCGAGATTGTTCTGTGAAAGGGCATTTCGGACTGCAATTAACAATCGATTTAGGTCAGGTGGTTTTTCAAGGAAATCGTAAGCTCCTTTTTTGGCTGCTTCTACTGCAATTTCGATGGTTCCATGCCCGGATATCATTATAACGGGAAACCGATGCCCATTCGCTCTGATTTTATTCAGGGTTTCAATGCCATCCATACCCTGCATTTTGATATCCAGCAAAACCAGGTCTACAGTTTTTTGTGAGACAAATTCAAGGGCTTCCTTACCGCTTTCTGCTGTCGATACTTTATAATCTTCAAACTCTAAAATGTCTTTTAGAGTATTTCGGATCGCCTTCTCATCATCCGTTACCAATATATGTGCTTTATGATCAGGCATGATGGTTTATTAATCAATATTTATTGTAAAGGTACATCAATATCTTTTCATGAACCGCATCAATAGGTCTTACCTTTTCCGAAACGTAGTTATTTGTACCTATACTCACTATGATTCGTTTTCCACTGCGAGTCTCCATATATCCACTCAGTGTTCTGACGCCGGTAACGAACCCTGATTTACCTTTAAAATTATTATACAATGGAGTCCCCTTCATTCTGTGAGCCAAAGTTCCGTCGATCCCCGCCACTGACATGCTATTATAGTAAGTGTCAAATTCCTGATGCGATTTCATTTCAACCAACAATTTAGACAGATTTTCAGTGGTATTGAAGTTTCCTCCCGCCATACCTGAAGCGTCATTCATCTGAATGTGCATGGTATCGAGCCCCATTTCAAATAAAAAGTCTCGTATATGGGAAATACCATCCTCAAAGCTTCCCTTTCCTCCACTCTTTTGGGCTGAAAGGGTTTTAGTCATCATTTCGATGTAGAAGTTGTCACTTTCCTTATTCGTCCACTCGATCAGTTTTCCCATTGGATATGACCGGTGTATGGCAAGCGGCTCCATACCGGATGTCTGCAGCCCATCATATGATACTTCCAACTCTCCTTCTATCTCAATGCCATTCTCAGC
>JAASTO010000001.1 GCA_021767245.1 Balneolaceae bacterium | reverse complement strand
TGGGCTGCTGCAGGTCGTTCTCCCAAACCAAACCAGGTTCTGTAGATCCCTGTGGTAAAGGTCTGTACTCCAAAGTATTGTACCGTTCCGAAATCATTCAGCGTTTCCATAAGGGCAAGTGCCAAACCGGCTGCAATACCGGGTCGGGCTACGGGCAAAGCCACTTTAAAGAAACTTTGCCAGGTGGAATATCCCATGATCCTGCTGGCTTCCAGAAGCGTTGTGGATTGTTCCAGAAAAGACGACCTGGCCAACATATACACATAGGGATAAAACGCCAGTGACATGATGAGAATGGCACCTTCCACGGATCGAATATTTGGGAACCAGTATTCGTCAATTCCAAGGCCAAAGACATTTCGGATCATATTCTGAAGCGGCCCTGTGATGTCCAGAAAATCAGTATAGATGTAAGCAAGCAGATAAGCAGGAATAGCAAAGGGAAGGATGGAGGCCCATTCAAATATTTTTCTACCCGGGAATTCGGTCATGGTGATCAGCCAGGCACATGATACTCCAATCAGTATTACCCCGGCAGAGACACCTGTGATCAATAACAGGGAGTTTTTGATGTAGTCATCAAGTACGGTATCAGCTAAGTGACTCCAGACTTCTCCTGCCGGTGTAAAAACCGAGATTACCACGGTTAGTATGGGAATGGAGATCAGTAGAGCGACCCCCAGACTCAGATAGGTCCATTTATCGGAGGAGCTCTTTGGACGATTAGTATCAGATCTCAGATTTTGAATCGTTGTATGCAGCTTTTTTAGCATGCCTAAAGATAAGCTTATATCAATTCAAATTTTAGAGATATGAAACTCATTTTTCAGGACAGATTGAGCTGCATGATACCCCGACATTCCGTGTACTCCTCCGCCGGGTGGTGTGGAAGAGGAGCAAATATATAAGCCATCGGATGGAATTTTGTAAGGGTTCCACTTTAAAACAGGTCGCCCAAAAAGCTGCGTGATCGTTTGTGCCCCTCCGTTAATATCACCACCGATGTAGTTGAAATTATACTGCTCCATCTCCATGGCATGCATAGTGTGTTTGCTGATGATCGTGTCTTTGAATCCCGGGGCATAATGCTCAATCTGATCCTCAATGATCCGGCTCATATCTTTCTCTGAACCGTTTGGAACATGACAGTATGCCCACAAAGTATGTTTACCTTTTGGGGCTCTTGAGGGATCGCAAACAGTGGGTTGTGAGACCAAAACATATGGATGCTCAGGATGCTCTCCGTCCCAAACGGCTTGTTCAGCTTTTGCGATCTGGTGAAAATTACCTCCCAGATGCAATGTGCCTGCTTTCCTTGCAGCCTCATTTAACCATGGAACCGGTTCAGATAAAGCCCAGTCCATTTTGAAAGTACCGGGGCCATATTTGTAGTTTCTGAGCTTGTTCAGATAACCTTTTGGGAGTTTATTTGCTGCAATACGAGCTATCTGATGTGGGGTCAGGTCAAATAGAACGGCTTTTGCAGTAGGTATGTCAGATAAGGATGCAACCATGTGGTTAGTAACGATCTCCCCGCCAAGTGATCTGAAAAGGCCGGCCATGGCTTGTGTGATGCTTGCCGACCCACCTTTAGCAACAGGCCAACCAACAGCATGTGCAGACGCACCAAGTACCAATCCAAATGAAGCTGTGAATGATCGGGTCAGTGGCACGATACTGTGGGCCGCACATCCGGTAAATAACGCTTTCGCCTTTTCGGTTTTAAACAAAGAATTTACCAGAAGTTTGGCAGAGAACATACCATACCACCCGAATTTAGCCATGAGCAGAGGATGTTTGGGTATGCGTAAAGAACCAAAGATATCCTGAGATAAGTAACTCCAGTCACCTGCAAACTCATCATATAATTTGATGTAAGCTTCTTTATCAACTCCTAAACCTTCGGCTGTTTTTTCGAGCGACCTGTAAGCTAAAGCGGCGTCTCCATCTTCAAGGGGGTGGGCGTAGGCGATCTCAGGTTGAATGAACTCAAGTCCAAATTTATCAAGCTCTAACGTACTTAAAAACGGAGACCCTGCGGCTGTGGGGTGAACCGCTGAACATACATCATGCAAAAAACCCGGTTCGGTCAATTCGATAGTGCGCGTTCCTCCGCCAATGGTTTCCTTTGCCTCAAGAACCAAGACTTTCAGGCCATCCTGAGAGAGACGAATGGCAGCACTCAGTCCGTTTGGACCGGATCCTACAACTACCGCATCATAATGATTTTCTGATCCACCCATAGAGTTTGGTTACCTGGTGAGTTCTTCAGCTGTTTGTATAGCGGAGTAGGCATTGATGATACCTCCGGTTGAAGACAATTCAGAGAAGGAGATAGGACTCATATCACCGGGCTTATAAACGGTCAGATCAACTTTACTAACTGTTTTTAGTAGAATGTCTTTAATCTGAGTGGTAGTTAGTTCCGGATAGTAGGCCATCATTAAAGCAGCAATGCCTGACACAACCGGAGCTGCCATACTCGTACCGCTGTTCATCTCGTAATTATTTTCGGGATAAGTAGAATACACATCCACACCGGGGGCAAAAATATCTACCGTGTTTTTACCATAGTTGCTGAAGCCGGCTACCAAGGTAGAGTCTGTTTTCCAGGAGGTAGCACCAACGCTTAGAAAATGTTTGGCCTGACCACCATCCATGTAAAAGCGGGTGGGGTAGGAATCAGTTTCGTCAACATTCTCACTGCCATTTCCGGCTCCTGAAACCAAAAGTACACCTTTTTTATCTGCAAACTTAATGGCTGCATCTACATATTCTTTTTCAGGAGAGTAACCTTTACCAAAACTCATGTTGATGACCCTCGCTCCATTTTCAGTAGCATAACGAATGGCATTGGCAACGTCTTTATCTCTTTCATCGCCATCAGGAACGGTTCTGACAATCATCAATTCGATATGATCTGCGATTCCCTGTGCCCCAAGATCATTATTTCGAATCGCTCCCACAATTCCGGCAACATGGGTACCATGGTCGCTTCTGGGGCCTTTTACATCATTATTGCCGTAAAATCTGTCACTCAAATCGTCGTAATCATCTCCCACTATGTGCCGGGGATCAAAATCCGGATTAAGGCCATATTCAGCCAGATCGTTAAGCTGCTGATTGTATTCTTCCAGGTCTTCAAGATCTCTTTCTTTCGCCCCGTTCATTTTAAGGCTGCTGATGATCTGTTTGGCCTGAAAGGTCTGCTGATCTTCGCTACCGGTTAATTGCAGGCTGTCCTGAGAAATATTATCAATACTGTTGATCCCAAGGGTGTTTTTAGCAAACTGTACCGCCATTCTGATCTGTGTTATTTGCTGTAATTCCTGACTGTTTTGATTGACCCGTGTTTGATAGGCTTCCTTTATATCAAGAAAGTACTGATAGTCATCCATTTTGTCTGAAGGAATTTCTGAAGGTTCTTTTCCTTCAAATTCATCTCTCATCTCGGCATAAAGTCGGGTCACTTCGTATGTATCTTTGTCAACATGACTACCGTCAGGACCTCCAATGAAATTCCACCCGTGGATATCATCCACATACCCGTTATTATCGTCATCTTTATTATTTCCTGGAATTTCATCCTCATTGACCCAGATCTTGTCTGCAAGATCCTCATGTTCGATATCTGTTCCTGAATCGATGATCGCAACGATCACTTTTTGTTTTGGGGATCTGTTTGAGAGAATTTCTGTGTAAGCCCGTTCTACACCGGTTCCCGTATAAAACTCATCTGTGGCAGGGGTTAGGTGCCATGTGTCATTTGGCTCATCTACAGTGGGTTTGAATGTAGAAATGGTTGTGGTGCTGACTAGAGGCAAATTGTCTGTTTCGCCTGTAATACTTTTTGAATGGCTGCAACTAACCGTGAAGACCAGAATGGCTGTTACATACAATGCCCTGTAGAAATATCTCATAATGTTTATATGATAAATTAAGTTAGTAGGTTTTTTTTAACCGTATCAAGGTGACGTCTAGCAAAAGAGTGATCGCAATAATTACAGTAATAACAAGTAAACTGGCTATTGGTTCCCATATGATCAATCCCCCAAAAGTACCCAAAACAGCGCCTAAATACTGAATGTATTGGAGCTGATCATTACTGGCGTTTTTTATGAGGGTTTCAAGCTTTTTCTCGTCGTATTGTCTCAGGTTATCTTCCACCAGTGCCTGAACATCTAACTGATTAATGAGTTTATACAGCATCTTTGTGATCAACTCTTCGATCACAGAGCCATTTTCATCCAACTTCTCTGGGAGTTCGTCCAGAAAGGTATCCATTTTATTTAAACTGTTCTCAATACCGGTAGGTAGTTTAAAAAGGGCGCTTTCAACCAGATCCTGCATTTCCTGACCTTTAAAAAAACTGTAAGCTTTGAGAGCCACTTTCTCAAACGATTTTTCATCGACCGCCTCATCGATCTGTTCGATCAATTTTCTGGCAATATTGGATCTGACCTCAGGGTCAGCGATCATCTCATCCACATAACCCACTACAATCTGCTTCAGGTTGAACCGGAATTCAGGATCATCAATGATCTTCTTAATGTACACGGTGGCTTTTTCCCGGTATTTGGCAATGGCCTGAGACTCATGGATCTTTTGTTTGATGATCTCCGGATTAATGAGATCTTCTGATACAGCCCGTGCGAGGCGGTAGGCTATCCGGTCTTTTTGTGCGGGGATCAATCCCTGACCGAGAATGGGACGCCGGTGAGTAGGGCGGAAAAGCATGGTTATAGCAATCCAGTTTGTTAAAAAACCGATCAACCCACTAATACTGACGATCCTAAGAATGCCTTCAAAATTAAAGGTATGATCCAATACAGTGGCTTCGTAACCACTAAAATCCCAGTAAAAAGAGAAGATAAAGATACCAAGCAACAGGTAGGGAATTGCGAAAAGAATATTTAGTAACCAGCGGTGTTCAGTAGTTTTTCTGGGGGGTACATCGCGCTGATGGTCAGGCAGGTCTTTAGCACTGTGTTTGTCAACCTGAGCCCGCAGCAGATCCCACAGCTGCAATCCAAAAGCCTTAGTCTGATTCTTGATGATATTTGGTTTATTCTCTGTGCTCATTCCATTTTTGGAGTGATGTACGAAAAAGCAGCCTATTTGTTCTCTTGAAACAGGCTCAGATACTTATCTTCAAGCTCGGTCATCCGCTTTTTATCTTCGGTAGTCTGATCATCATACCCGATCAAATGAAGTAGACCGTGGATCAATATTCTCCTGAATTCATTTTCCGTGGTTTCGCCAAACTCCTCTGCTTGCTCAGCGATTCGGGGGGCACAGCAAAACAGGGTACCTTCAATTCCATTTTTTCCTTCAGAATTCTCATCGTACTTGAATGAAATAATATCGGTGACATAATCCCGGTCAAGGTGGTCCATGTTGATGAGCACGATCTCATCTTCATCTACATAAACCACCTCTATAAAATCAAATGTAACCTCTTCCTGTTCCTCTATCAAAGAAATGATCTTTCCGGCTGAAGCTTGATCAAGTGGAATACTGACCGAACTCTCGTTAAATATTTGCAGAGTCGGTTCATTCATTGGCAAGGAGGGGTAGGTTAGAATGAGAAATCATCGTCCATTGACTCGGTGAGTGATAATGCAATACCACACATCATCAGGTCTTCCGGAAGTTGGGTGAAATCTCCATTAAGGATGGCTTGATCGACATTAGCATATAAGCTACAACCGGCCGTCTTTTCAACGATCAGACCAGAGGTTTTATCACCGGACCTCCCGAAAAAGGTGACCTGTTGAAGCATGTCACTGGCTACAAATGCGGTACAGTTATGAAGCTGCAGGAAAGTATTGAAGGCATACACAGACACCATGTTCATGGGGTTTCCGTCAACTTCGAGTCCAAGGTGAACCTCGAGAGCAAGTTTACGAGGATCTTCCTCATTTTTTACTTCGAAACGAAAAACATCATTCCCAAGTGGTTTAGGAGAGGTGCCAAGAACCTTGGCGATTTCGTCTATATTCTCTTTTGTAAATTTGTGAATCATAACTGCTTGTTAATATGCTTTAAATATAACATACCGTAGTGTATAATTAAACTGGCCTATTCAATCCCTAATCCATAACGGTCAATCTCTGCAATACTTTCTTCTTTCGATGCCGGCATAGCAGGGAAATCGGGTCCCATCAGTGTGTCAACGTCCATGGCCAGCTGTTCTGCTTTTTCCGTTTCATCTGCCATATAATAGGCGTATTGAACAAGGATAAGGGATTGTCTGACCGTTCTGACCTGCGTGAGATATTCCTGGGCATCTTCATTTAACCGATTTAACTCTGAACGAATTTCTCGCTGCCGGCTTATGTTACCCTGACTTCTTGCACTTTCAAATTCAGTTCGTAATTCGTTGAAATTTGTTTCAACCCGAACAAAATTATTAAGGCTGGTTTCAAGGTCTTTGAGCAGTGCGTCATCTGCAGTGTCTGCCAGTCTTGCGGCATCCTCACCGAGCCCAACCTGTGCATATCGTACAGAGTACAGTAATTTGATAGACTCGTTGTTCTCATCAGCTCTAAATGGGATCTTGTCCTCACCCCATTTGAGCCAGTAACCGGCACTGTCTGGCTCACCTTTTTCCATGAATTTCATAGCCAGTGACATAAAATTGAATCGATAGTTACTCATCATACGTCTGATGTTCTCATCCAGATATACATCCGGGTTATTCCACTCACGAAACTGGAAATTATTCAGTCGATCAATGAATATCCTGGTATCTATATATCCATCTTGACCGGCTCCAAAGTTTTTGGGAACCACACGGTAAGCTTTCCCTTCGGTTCTGAAATAGTCCTGAAGATTCAGCTGACTTTGTGATGAAACCGTATTGGCAAAATAAACAGGTCGCAGCCAGTTATTGGTTCTGAGTATATCAAGGATCAGGTGGTCCTGTGTTTGCAGGTAGTAAATTCGGTTACCTTGCTGATCCTGTCCGTAAAAACGTCCATCCAGCTGCCAACTCATTACGTCATCCAGAGAATCGACCGGCATTTCAAAATCAATTCCCTTTCTCAATACCTGAAGGGAAGTATCCTGTGGTACCCCAATAGATTCCTTGTAGGTTCTGTCATCAGAGAAAGCTTGTTTAAGCATGTCTTTATCAACAGGGATCTGTATCTGCTGTGGCTGCCATTGTGAAAGTCCGGCAGTAACGCGCTCGATCTCCTCATCTGACAGTGAAATAGGAAGTGGGGCAGATTCATGAGACCACTGATCGCGTAACTGTTTGATATACCAGTCAGTATTCAGCAGACTCAGACAGACGATACGCACGTCCGTTCTGACGCCTTCAACTTCCTGAAGATACCAAAGAGGGAAAGTATCGTTATCTCCATTGGTAAACAGGATGGAGTTAGGTGCAGTTGATTCCAGCAGATTGCGTGCATAATCAGGAGCAACATAGCGTCCACTACGGTCGTGGTCATCCCAGTTCTGATAACCCATCCACACAGGGGATGCCAGTAAAGTTAGCATCAAGACACCAATGCCGGCCCATCTGTTTTTGATCGAGTTGGTGACCAGTTCCACTAATCCGGTCACCCCCAAACCGATCCAGATCGAGAAGGCAAAGAATGAACCCACGTAAGCATAATCCCGCTCACGTGGCTGATAGGGGGTTTGATTGAGGAAGACAATGATCGCCAACCCTGTGACTATGAATAAAGCGAGCACCGCAAATGCCCGTTTCCAGTCTGAGTTAAAATGATAGATCATACCAAACAGACCGAGCAGGAATGGGATAAAGAAATAGGCGTTACTGGCTTTGTTACTGGGGTATGCCGGGGCACTGAACCCGGATTGCCAACCGGCATCCTGAATGTCAGCAGATCTTCCAATAAAATTCCAGTTGAAATACCGGATATACATGTGGTTGACCTGATAATCCCAGAAGAAATCCCAGTCAGAATTATAACGTGAATAATAATCAATATGGTTAGGAGCCGGGGAATAACGCCGTGGGAACAGCTTTTCATCATCTCTGGTGATCTGTCCGGTATTTTCATCATAATAATTCCCTTTCAGGATCGGTGTGGCCCCATACTGTTCCCTTTTCAGGTAACTGATAAACGCTTCAGTGGTTTCAGGGTCATTTTCGTCGATGGGGGGATCCGCAATGGAACGGATCATGATCACTGAATACGAAGAAAACCCGATCAGTATCATGGCATAACTGATGGCAATAATGTTAGCCAGGTGCATCTTTTTGATATGGGTGTAATAGATGCCGATCGCAACCAATATCATTACGAGAAAGATAAAGGTCATAGGACCGATCAGTCCGTAGGTAGCCTCAGCCACTCCGTTGGCTATGGTCGGAATATTCTGGATGGTGAACGGATAGATCGCAAAAAATGAGACCACAGAAATAGCACCCATCGTCAAAAATGACTTCCACTCAAATTCATATAGCTTGAAATAGACGATAAGAGCCACAAAGAAAAGTGCAAGTAGATTCAGCAAGTGAACACCAATGGCGATCCCAAACATGTAAGCGATCAAGACAAGCCAACGTTCATTATAGTCTTTGTCGTAGTTTTCAGCCCATTTCAGTGCCAGCCAGACCACAATTGCCGTAAAGAACATAGAGAGGGCATAAACCTCAGCTTCCACTGCATTGAACCAGAAAGTGTCAGTAACGGCAAAGGTCATAGCGCCTACGAAGGCACCGCCATACATACCGATCTGATCAAAGAAATTCATGGTATCCGGCTCACCTTTCCATTCGCGAACCAAACGAACGATAATAAGGTAAAGCAACATGATGGTAAGGGCAGAAGAGAGTGCACTGATAAAGTTAATGCTCACTGCAACATATGCCGTTGGCATAAACATAGAAAAGATCCTTCCCAAAAGTGAGTAGAAGGGAGCTCCAGGTGGGTGGTTAACCTGAAGGCCGTGGCCAACCGCAATAAACTCACCTGCATCCCAGAAACTGGCAGTTGGAGCCAGTGTCAGTATGTAAATGATCAGAGAGGCGAGGAATGCTAAGAGTGCTAAGTACTTATTCGTTGTCTTGTGATCTGAAAACATAAAAAAGGGTTAACGGCTCAAAAAGGTTTTGGAATATTGTTGAATACACTTTATGATTGGCTCGCAATGATAAGCACAGCCTTATATTAATCAAAATAAGATACATAAGATTTTAGACATCTCGCAGCTAAAACGGATCCTGAAGTTTATGTATTGTAACTGAAAATCAAACTAATATGCCTACATCATCGAAAGAACGGTTCTCATCAAAAATGGGGATGATCTTAAGTGTATTGGGAATAGCCGTTGGAACAGGAAATATTTGGCGTTTTCCCCGAATTGCTGCTCAAAATGGTGGGGAAGATGGAGCAGGTGCATTTTTATTTGCGTGGGTTTGTTTTCTGTTGTTATGGTCTATTCCGCTTATTATTGCAGAGTACGGAATGGGTAGGCATGGACGTAAAGGGGTTGTAGGTTCATTTGTAGCTCTCATCGGTGAAAAACGAGGCTGGTTAGGCGGATTTGTTGGCTTTGTTGCCACAGCCATCATGTTTTATTACAGCGTAGTGGCAAGCTGGTGTTTATACTATCTTATTACTTCAATCACCACGGCACTGCCCGGCGACCTTCAACAGGCTAATGCCATCTGGGAAGGATTTCAGGGCTCAAACTGGCCACTCATTGGGCATGCTTTTGTAATGGGAGTGGGAGGATATATTGTACTAAAGGGAATCTCTTCCATCGAAAAAGTGAATAAAGTTTTAATACCATCCTTATTACTGGTTCTGGTCATTTCCCTTTTTAAAGCCCTTTCGTTGGAAGGGAGTGGACTTGGTGTTGAGTACCTGTTTACCCCGGATTGGTCAACCCTGAAAAAACCGGGTATCTGGTTGGAAGCTTTGACTCAAAATGCCTGGGATACCGGAGCCGCGTGGGGTTTGATCCTGACCTATGCGGCCTATATGCGTAAAAGCGATGATGTTACCGTCAGTGCTTTTCAAACAGGTATTGGCAATAACGTAGTCTCACTGGTCGCAGCTATTATCATTTTCTCTACGGTGTTTGGTACGCTGAGTCCAACGATGGGCAGTGGAGAGATCCTTGATGTGATGAAAACTTCAGGACCGGCATCAACCGGATTAACCTTCATATGGATGCCACAGCTGTTTGCCACCATGGGAGGCGGCGGTATCTTTGCTATCCTGTTCTTCCTGGGACTGACCTTCGCTGCTTTCAGTTCACTGATCTCCATGATCGAACTGGCTGTTAAGGTATTCGTGGATATGGGTGCTGTAAGAAAAAGAGCGACTATTGTGATTTGCCTGGCCGGATTTGGTTTCGGGATGCCATCAGCACTCAACTTAGACTTCTTTGCCAATCAGGATTTTGTTTGGGGGCTTGGTCTACTGGTTTCAGGGGCACTCATATCTTATGCTGTGATTCAATATGGCACTAAAAAATTCCGTGATGAGCTGATCAATACAGAAGAACGTTCAGCCACACTCGGTAAATGGTGGGAGATCATTATCAAATACGTGGTACCGGTTGAGGTTGTAACCCTGCTGGGATGGTGGATGTACCTTTCTGCCGCTGAATATGCCCCGGATACCTGGTATAATCCACTAAGTCCGTTCTCTGTTATGACAGTAATTGTTCAGTTTGGTATTGCCTTGTTCCTGGTTTGGTTCTTTAGAAAGAGATTAATGGGGAGTAATAAGATCAAAAAGGAGACTTCATAAGATAAAGTTGAGGTATCAATTTTATGTAAGCTTGAGTTAAAGCGTAAATTGATAGCCCGAACTATCTTTCCTGATAAACGTGACTCAACGTTTTATCTTTTGAGTTATGATACAAAGTGAAGATAAATTGTGTATCACTCTCTATGGTTGTTTTATTATTAGTTTTAAAATAACCGGCGTACCATTCGGCTTCTTTCGATAGGAAATTCATGATCTGATCATCTGTAGCTTCAGAAAACCCATCTAATGCTTTGATCTGTGTAACCTTAAGGTCTGTGTTAAAATGGATCAGGTAATGAGCCTTTGACTGTTCAAAGGATCTTCCTTCATAGGATTTCAGGAATTCAAATAGCATGACCTGATCAATAGATATGATCTCCTCTGAGTGAATATTTGGAGCGTGCTCTCTGAAAAACCGCAACTGTTCCATATAATTTTCAATGGTTTCGTATCTATGACCTTGGTTACCTTTTTTATCCAAAATCCTGATCGGGCCATCGCATTGCCCAAGTATAAATGATGTGTTTGAAGGTTCATTAATAAAAATAAGCCATTTCTCTCCTTTTCTGACAGGTACTTCGCATTGACTGCTATACGATTCTTTCACTGTACCGCCAATTTTGATTTGAGCGGGAGGGCTTCCTTTAAAAGTTTCTATTACTCTTAGGTTTGCTGTTTAAAATCGTTTGTTTTCTTCGTTGTCGAACAACCCTTCAATTTCAACAACCCCTATAAAATCATATATTAAATACCGGTTATTAAGATCAACATTCGCACACGAGCAGGCAAACACTGAATACAAGGGAAGAATTAATAACCAAATAGCAATGAAGAGTTTTTTCATAGGGATCAGTAACCAAGATAAAGAAGCTTCGCCCTTAAACAAGTAAAGGCCGGATGGTATTTCGAAGCTTTGGCTTTGATGCTTTAATAGCATTTTGCCTAACCATGCAGTAACATGATTGGCTAAACAGACACCAAGCCTTGTGTTTTATCTGTTATACCTAATTATATCCCGCCCTGAAGGACGGGAATATATTTTCGAAATACAAACATAGGGTTCCTAAAAATCCTGTCACGATCCTGCAAATCCTGGTTCAAAACCGGAAAGTTGTTGACACAGAGTGCATAATGAATATTTAAGGCAAATACATTGTAAATCGAGCCTGTCTGCCGATGAGATGGGGGATCTCAAACTCTACACGGGTTACTAGATGCGAATGAAAGATCCTTTGCAGTAAACATAATAACTTTTATGACCTCAAGCTCACTGAACCTGATCATCTCAAAACTTATTAGGTGTAAACAGTAGTGTGAAACAAATTTTAGGAGTATAGTAGGTGACTATTACTTAAATATTTAGTCGGTTAGATTATGGATCATATTGGATTTTATACCATCGATTAAAGGTTAGATCTAAAGCTCTTTTCGCATGATGTAATCCTTCTGACGTTCGGAGCCCATATTAAAATAGTGGTATCCGGTCCTTGTAAATCCCTTGTGTTCGTAGAATGCAATAGCATGGTCATTATGTTCCCAAACACCCAGCCAGACATAACTTTTGTTATCAGTTATAGCGATATCGATGGCTATATCCAACAACGTACTTCCCAATCCATGACCCTGAAATTCCTTTTTGAGATAAATACGCTCGATCTCTAATCCATCCGGTTCCTGAAACTCAGACTGCGCTTTATTTTCATTGAGTTTCAGATATCCTGCAATTTGGCCTTCAACCATCAAAAACAAAAACAATGAATCGGGATTTGATATTTCCTTATTGAGTTGCTCTGTGTGGAATGCTTCATTGAGGTAGGTTGCCATCGTTTCTGCACTATTCATATCAGAAAAGGTTTCTGAATAGGTTTCACGGGCTAATACAGAAAGTTGGGTAATATCAGAAAGAGTTACCGGTACAAATTCAATATTCATTGTGTGTATGTCAGTCTGATGAGGAGAATACTACACCGAGTTAGGGTAATATTCCTCTATGATCTCAGAATAGATCTTAAGCATCTGGCGTAGTTGATTATTGCTCCAGCCATCGTAGGACAAGCTTTCCGTTTCCTCGTTATCATATCTTTTTAATGATAGGAGTGAATCGAAAAGTTGAGATTCTGCATTGGTGTTATCGCGCAGGGCATGAATGCGTTCTTCACGATTTTCACCAAAAATTTCCATCAGTTCAGCCAGCTCAGTATTCAATAAGAGAAGACAAGCTGATGCTCCCGTGAAGAATCCATGCTGTAAACAGGCAGCGGCTTCCTCATAGAGGTCCTGCAGATTCTGGGGAGCATTATCACTTATCTTAAATTCTGAAGATGTCATAGAAAAGTTCTTATTCGGTATCCTTTTGTTGACCAAACTCAAACTCTTTTGGCGGATCCACATGCTTCAGGTGTTTCACAAAGTAATCCCAACGCTTGCGCATCATATAGTCTTCGCTGTAGTACCCGTGCCCCCGGTTTGGTAACATGATCATATCAAAGTCTTTGTTGGCCTCTATTAAAGCATTTACAACCAGTAAAGTATTGTACGGCGGTACGTTACTGTCGAGAGTGCCATGCGTGATCAATAGTTTACCTTTTAGGTTCTCAGCCAAAAGCTGATTAGCCTGGTTGTCGTAGTTGGTCGCCTGATCGTCAGCTACTCCATCGTTATTGGTGCCTTTCAGCAGTCCCTGCCATTTTTCGCCCCATGCATCGGAATAATTGCGGTTATCATGGTTTCCGGCACCGGATACGGCCACATCGTAGAAATCAGGATAAGCAAGTATTGCACGCGTTGATGCAAATCCACCGCCTGAGTGTCCAAAGATACCGACACGTGATGTATCCATCCATGAATAACGGCTACCAAGCTCACGGATCATAGCGATCTGATCCGGAATGCCGTTGTCACCCATGTTTCCATAGTAAAAATCATGGAATGCCTTGGAACGGCCGGGAGTACCCTGAGCATCCACTTCCACTACAATAAATCCAAGTTCAGCCAGTGCCTGTTTGTCTGAACGAGAGGTTCTAAATGCACGACTTCCAACACTGCCGGATTGGGGTCCGGGATACAAATAATTTAGTACCGGATATGACTTTGAGGAATTGAAGTTGGATGGTTTGTACAGGAGCCCATATAGGTCGGTTTGTCCATCGCGGGCTTTAACGCTAAAAGGTTCAGGAGCAACCCAACCGGCCGCTTGCAGGTCGGTGATGTCGGCTTCCGCCAGTTGGGTAATGATCTCTCCATCCATTGTTCTTAAAATGGAAACAGGGGGAGTGTTTGGCGTAGAATAGGTATCCACAAAATAGTTACCCGATTCAGATATATTTACTTGATGATGAGCGATCTCCGGCGTTAAGAGTTTAAGCCCCGAGCCGTCAAAATTAATGCTATACAGGTAATTGAAGTATGGGTCTTCACCATCGCGACCGCCACCGGTGAAATATATCGTGCGGTCATCTTCATCTACTTTTAAGACTTCGAGGACGGTCCAGTTTCCGGAAGTGATCTGATTTTTCAGATCTCCGGTTTCAAGATCATAGAGGTACAGGTGTCCCCAGTTATCGCGCTGAGAGAACCAAATAAATTCATTGGTGTTTTCCAGTAATCTCCAGCTGATGCCATCCACTCCCGATTCAAAGAAAGTGTCCGTTTCTTCTCGATACACAGACCTGACTGAACCGGTATTGGGATTTGCCACAAAGAGTTCTGCATCCTGATGATCTCTGGAAACGGATACAAAGGCGAGCATATTACTGTCCTCACTCCACTCATTATCCAGGAATTTTCCGGACCAATCGGCCACATGATCTGTGATAGTTGACCTTTGGGGATCCGGACTTTTCTGAAGAGGTACCACTTTAGGTGAAGGCTCAAGGTTGATCACCACGCGATTCAAACGAAAGATGAGGCTATCGCCGGGAAGTGGGTATTTCCAGGTCTCTAATTCAGGGTGGCCAACTTTGGTGGATGCCAGGTACATATCCTTGACTCCACGGGCATCCTGTTTGAAAGTTGAAATACGTTTTGAGTCAGGTGACCACAAAACCACCGGGCTGTCTCTTTTTACCCACCCGGCGTTATTGGTAGCATACCCAAAGTTTTCTTCGCCATCGTAAGTCAGTTGAGTGACCCTCCCGGTTTCAAGATCTCTCATATAAAGGTTATGATTCTGAATGAAAACGGCTTTAGTGCCATCCGGAGATACAGATTCATTCCATTTACGCCCATTTACATCCCCATTTGAGGTACATTCATAATCGCTGAGATCACAGGTAAAGGTTTCTCCTTTTGCTGAAAAGCTAATGGATTGTCGGCCATCCACATAATCGAACGTTCGGAAAGGAAGGTCCAGTGGCTTCATGTCCTCATCCAGAATACCGGACAATACTTTAGCGAGTCGGTCATGATCGAACGCGCGCTCTGCAGTACCGGACGCAGGGTCTGCTTTCATAAACTCAGTTCCCTCTTTAAGCGCATGCTGGTACAGGAGCACGTCATCATCAGTCCACCGTTGACCTGAAATGGTGTTATAAACAAGATCGGAAGTGTAAGAAGAGAGAGCCCGTTCTGCTCTTAAATAATCCTCTTCGGTGACTTTCTCAGTGTTAAAAGAGCAAGCGGTTAGCAAAACTGACATTACCGCGAAAATGAAAATGTTGGATATCCTCGAATTCATAAACGTTACATTAATTATTGACTTGGTGCGAATATATAGATTAGTGAGATTGAAACAAGTAAAATAGTGTCACTAATTAAAGCGGAACACAATCCACAGCTTTATGATCATGTCATAAAATCATGGTAAATTCAGCCTTCCGGATGAACTATCTTATGCCATCACTTATTCTGTTTGGTAAAATATATTATGAAAAAACTATTTCAATTCTACATTCAAAGCAGTATTCATGTGGCATTCGCTGTCGTAGCTCTAAGCGCAGTAACTTACGCGGAGTTTAATCTGAAAGCAGATGCCTGGGAGTATGCTTTTGTAGGATTGGGGACTATTGTGGGTTATAACTTCGTGAAGTATGCAGGTGTTGGAAACCGACACCACCTTTCAATTACCGCTAGTATTAAAGGACTTAGGGTTTTTACCTTTTTGGCTTTGGTGGGGCTGATCTATGTGGCTACACAAGTTTCTCAAAATGTAATTTATTATGGGGCCGGTTTTGGAATATTAACCTTATTCTATGCCATACCGGCTTTTAAAGGTAAGAATCTCAGAATGGTAAAGGGATGGAAGATCGTTGTGATCGCAGCAGCATGGTCAGGGGTTTCGGTTCTATTTCCTTTGGTAGACTCAGTTGATTTAGTTCAATCATCGGTGATCCTTGAATTGATATCAAGATTTGCCTTTGTGATCGCGTTGACGATCCCTTTTGAGATCAGAGACCTGAAATATGATGAACAGGAGTTAGGAACCCTGCCTCAGATATTGGGTGTAAAAGAAAGCAGGTTATTGGGTTCAGGTCTGTTGCTTGTATTTATATCGCTGCAATTTCTGAACCCAATAATATCTGAATCTGAGATGTCGTACACGGCTTTGATCGCTGTGGTCACGCTGTGGGCGATCTGGAAAGCCAAAGAAGATCAGCATCCTTACTACGCTTCTTTTTGGGTGGAAAGCATTCCGATAGTGTGGTACGGTTTGTTTCTGTATAACAGTTTTTAGTCTTTGAGTGTCAGCTTGGCAACGGCTTCAATGTGGTAGGTCTGTGGGAACATATCTACAGGCTGAACCACCTCGATGTCATAAACTTCCTTCAGCTCTTTCAGGTCCCTGGCCATGGTTGAGCTGTTACAGCTCACATACACAATACGTGGTACTTTGAGCTCACAAAGCCGATTCACTACATCCGGATGCATACCTGCCCGGGGTGGATCTGTGATCAGGACATTAGGGGTTCCGTACTCATCTACAACCTCTTGAGTAAATACGTCTTTCATATCTCCCTTAATAAAGGAGACATTATCTACTTCATTTTCTTTAGCATTGAAGCGTGCATTTTGAACGGCAATATCCACAAGTTCGATACCGAGTACATGTTTGGCTTTTGGGCTCATATATAAACTAAGGGTTCCCACACCGCAGTAGAGGTCATACACAATATCATTGTCTTTGATCTCGGCAAAATCCTTAGCCACGTCGTATAGTTTTTCGGCCTGAGCGGTATTGGTCTGAAAGAATGCGTTAGGGTGAATTTTAAAAGTGAAGTCACCGATCTTATCAATAACAAAACCCGGTCCGTGTAATACTTTTTCGTAACGGCCTTCTGCGGTCGGGCTTTTGGTATCGTTTATGTTATTAACGATGGTGGTAATGAATGGGAACTCATTGAGCAGGGCATCTTTCAGTTTTTCCATCACCGATTGATCATCCTGATAAGTCACCAGGTTCACCATAAAATCGTCGGTATAGTGCGAATTCCGGATCATAATGTGCCGCATAAAGCCGGTATTTTCTAGCGTATCGTACGGTTCTATGCCGTGCTTAATGCAGTAATTACGAATGAAGTCCAGTATCTGATACGACTCAGGAACCTGTAAATGGCATTCTTTGAGATTCAGGATCTTATCAAATCTTCCGGGAGCATGGAGTCCGGCCGCAAATGCTGAGTCATCCACATAGGCATCACTTTTGATCTCTTCCTCAGTCAGCCATCGCCGTGAACTGATGCTGTATTCCATCTTATTCCGGTAGTAAAACTCTTCATTTGAAGCAATGGCCGGCTTAACGATCTCTCCATCTAGGTGGCCTATCCGTGTGATATGATCCTTGACCTGTTGGCCCTTATATTCCACTTGTTTTGAGTAGGGGATGTGCTGCCAGCTGCAACCACCACATACATTGGCATGTTGACATTTAGGGTCGATGCGATGCTCACTGGGTTCAAGGATCTCCAGTAATTTGGCTTCCCGGTGTTTCTTCTTCTTTTTGATGATGCGGGCTTTGACCTTATCGCCGGGGGTGGTTCCGGGAACAAAAACGGCGAGGCCGTCCATCTTGGCTAACCCTTTTCCTTTAAATGCGGCGTCAATGATATCTAATTCTACTTCCTGACCTTTTTTTAGTGCCATAAATTAAACTGATTCCTCTGAGGTATCTTCGTAATAGGATTGAATTTGTAAATTAAGTGCGGTCTGTTCGTCGGCTACTTCCGAAAGTTTTTTAGTGGTTACTTCAAGTTGTTTGAGAGCTTTGTTCGTGAGGGTTTGCAGAAATTTTACTGCAATCTTGGGATGCCGATCTCTTAGTACTTCAAAATCTGGTTTAAAAAACCCGAGAAGCTCACAATCGGTCATGCACCTGGCTGAGGTCTTTCTTCTGAGGTTGTAGCCTATCGACAAAGCCCCAAAGCTATCCGGCGAGTGAAGCTCAAGGGAATTCGGTTTATCTTCATCATTAGAACTGCTTTCCGGTTCACCAACCGTCAGTTCAATGGTGCCGTCTTCTATGAAATACATGCCGGTTCCGGGGTCATTCTTATAAAACACATATTCACCTTCCTTATAGCTTCTTCGGTGACAAAGCTGCAGAAATTCATAGCGCTCTGCCGGATTCAGGTTCGCCAGGAATTTAGATTTAAAAACAATATTGGACTGATCTTTCAGTCGTTTCAATTTGTCGAACATGGCTTCTGGATTGAGTTTAGAAGGAGTGACCGATACCGAAGTTAAAATATACTTGCTTATTGTTTAACCAACCAGACTGAAGGTCGTGCAGCCTGAAGGCAAAATCAAACCGTACCACAACATATTCCCAGTCAAGGCGCAGGCCGGGGCCACCTGCAACGGCAATCTGATTATAGAAATTATCAAACCGAAAACGGCCTCGATCCAACCTGTCCTGATTGTTTTCATCCCTGAAATCATTTCTGGGTCCGTACCAGATGTTACCGGCATCCGCAAAAAGAGCGGCAAACCAGTTTGCTCCGAGAAAATCACGAATAAAAGTTTGCCGTACTTCTGTAAAGGCAGCCAGCTTAATTTCACCACCTGGAATATTCACATTGTCAGTGGAGATATCTCCGGGACCAAGCTGAAAAGGGGCCCAGCCGCGAATATCGTTACTGCCGCCGGCAAAGAAACGACGGTTCAATGGAATGGAAGTCGAGTTCCCGTAAGGATGGGCAAAACCACCGTACAGTCTCCATGCAAACACCCCGTCAGCTGAGATGGGATAGTACTTTCGGTAGTCAGCCGATAATTTTATGTAACGGCTGTAACTAAGACTGTTATCGCTCAACCCAAACAGGGAGGGAAGATTGCCTTCCAAAGTGCCCGGTGTGGTTAAATAATTATCGATGAGGTAGGGAATATTACCACCAATGGCTACAGAATATTCACTGAAATACCCTCTGTTCCTTTTGATGAGGTCCGTGTTTTGACTTCGGAATGTATACCGAATGGTGGATGAGATCTGCGGATTGAAATCCTCCAGGATACGCTGTAATTCAAAAGCGTCCACAATAGTGCCATCGGTTAGGGTATCAGTTCCGAATTCATTACGGAGATTCCGGATATATGCGGAGGAAGGGTTGGTATCCACCAGGTCAAGCTCGATGAGATCCAGAAAACTGGAGTAATTAGGAGTGTGATTCACCTCATACCGCATGTTGAAACCGACATCAGAATTAATATCGAACAGTAGCTGATCGGAGCGGCTGTAGCTAAGCAGGTAACGGGTCACTCCACTGGTAAATCCGGTTCTGTTATCCAGAAAGGAAAAGGGGAAATTCAAACGTGGAACCGAATAATCAGCGGTTAATTCATAGCTTCTGAACACCGAAGATTGAGTAGCGGTGGTGTCGATCTCTTCCAAAACCGAGGGACTTACAAACTCAAAGCTGGCATTGGCCCCAATACTCAGGTTCTCAGCATTGCCAAAAACGTTATTATTGGTGTAGTCAATTCCGATACCGGTACCGTAACCATATCTTTTCATGCCGAACAGTTCTGTGGATACACTATGCTTGGTCAGGGTTTGCAGGTCAAAATAAGTTGGTATTTCCTCCCTGGTAAAATCGGGTTGAACCTGATCTTCATTCTGACTGAAACGCTGTATGTAAAGCATTCCCAGGTTCTGAAACTCATTGACGGTTTCCAGATAAAGTGAGTGATTATATAGATCTCCGGGTTTGAATAATAACTGATCCGATAACAAGCGGAACTTTGATTGTGCACCGGATTCCTTAAAAAGAGAGATGGTGTAAGTGGAGTCCGTGGTGTGAGGCGGTCCGCTTAACGTGTCAGTTTCATCGTAATTGACAGGCGGTTCGGTGTCACTTAGTCTCACCCTGATATCCCCAAATTTATACTGTCCGCCGGGTTTGATACGGTACATGACATCCAGTGAATTTGAGGCTGTGGTATCTTCTTTAACCAATGCGATTACTGAATCTCTTTGTACTGAAGCATACCCATTGTCCTTAAGGAAAGTTATGAGCCGTTGTTGTTCGGTGCTCAGTGCCTGAGAGCTGTATGGTCG
The DNA here is from genome assembly GCA_021767245.1 of Balneolaceae bacterium. Lineage (GTDB taxonomy): Bacteria > Bacteroidota > Rhodothermia > Balneolales > Balneolaceae > Gracilimonas. The sequence goes on along the minus strand of JAASTO010000001.1, from coordinate 31,128 downwards.
ATTTACCGTGAAGGTGGTGTCATTGATTCTTCCCCTGGTAAAGGAACCTTCCTGAAGAAATTCGAAACGTTTGTTAGGTTCAGTAAAGCTGGGGAACCCACTGTATGTAACTGTGTTGATATGATATTGTGGGCCTTCTTGAATGATAAATGAAACCTCGATCTTATCGGTTCTGTATTCCGAAATAGAGGTGTCTACCGCAACATCAAAATACCCAAGAGACTCGTAGTACAATGAGATCCTCTCGATATCATTTGCAACGGTCTGCCGGTCTAAGTAAGCCGGTTCCTCCCCAAATCGTCCCCCGGATATTTTCCACAAGGAATACCATGGCGTGAATTGTGGAATATTTAAAAACTCACGATTTGTTCGGGTTCGAACCAAGGTGGTAAGGGTACGATCTTTAATATCATCGTTACCCGAAAAACGAACCCTGCGAACCACATCTTCAGTATTTTCCTCAGATGGTGCGTCCTGAGCCTGAATGTTTGCGGGATAGAGTGATCCAACCCATGTTATAAAACACAGCAGAAATGCTGATATGAGTTGTCGGGAATCAGGTGTTTGCAAGGCATTTCAGAATGAAGGGTTACGAAGGTCGGACGCGGCCGGCTACATTAAAATAAGTAACCGCAACTTCTGCCTAAAGAGTCTGTCATTTAAACGTCGTCGTAATCGAATCCTTCGTCTTCTTCGTTGTGAAAGAAATCCTCTTTTCGGATGTAGTCGGGCCAGATATCCTCGATACCTTCGTAAACGGGTTCCTCACCTTGTTCAATTTCTTCAAGTTCTTCAAGATTGACGATCACCTGATTAGGCAGTCCGTTTCTTTCGGCCCACTCTATAAGTTCTTCTCGTGTGGCCGGGAAAGGGGCGTCGTCTAATGCAGCTGCTAATTCTACAGTCCAGATCATATGTATGTAATTATTTTAAAATGAATGAGTGTAATAAACACAAGTGTCATTAAAACACAAGTGAATAAATTAAATTTTTGTTCCAAATTCGTGCCGAAAATATTGTTATCTTCGCACAAATACATCAACTAAATCCTGAGAGGATTATTTTTATGTTTAACAGTTTAGGCGCCCCTGAAATTCTAATTATTGCTATTGTAGTTTTGGTTTTATTTGGAGCTAAACGAATTCCGGAACTGGCCCGAGGATTGGGACAAGGTATCAAAGAATTCAGACAGGCTTCAAAGGATATCAAAAAGGAAATAGAGGATAGTTCCCGTGATATCAATGACGCTGCAAATCACGAAGAAACCACCTCAAAAAGCAATTAAAAGCAGAAATTGAATTACATGACTATTTCAGAGACTCGCGAAAAAGTCTTAAGCGGAGAAGTACAACTTAACGATATTGTAAACCATTACATCTCACGCATTGAATCCCGAAACGATGAAATAAATGCCTACGTGGCAACGGATTTTGAGGCGGCCAAAATGCAAGCCGAAGAGATCCAGAAAAAGATCGATAAGGGTGAAGCCGGTAAATTAGCCGGTGTGGTTTTGGGTATAAAAGATGTCATTTCTGAGCGAGGAAAGAAGCTGACTTGTGCGTCAAAGATGCTCGAGGACTTTGAAAGTGTGTATAATGCCACGGTAATTGAACGCCTTTTAGCCGAAGATGCCATCCTCATTGGGCGATTGAATATGGATGAATTTGCCATGGGTTCTGCCAATGAGTACACCAACTTCGGCCCGGTGAAAAATCCTCATAACACGAACAAAGTACCGGGCGGTTCTTCCGGTGGTAGTGCTGCGGCTGTTGCTGCTGATATGGCGATGGCAACCTTAGGCTCTGATACCGGTGGTTCTATTCGTCAGCCTGCGTCCTATTGTGGAGTGGTTGGACTTAAACCAACGTATGGACGTGTTTCCCGTTATGGACTTGTAGCATTTGCTTCTTCGTTTGATTGTATTGGCCCGCTGGCTCATTCCGTAGAGGATACAGCGAGAATTCTGGATGTGATCGCAGGATTTGACGAAAGAGACAATACATCTTCTCAGAAAGCAACCGGTAATTATGTGGATGCTGCACTGAATCCCAATAAGAATATAAAGATTGGTATACCGGAAGAGTTCTTTGGGGACGGACTGGATCCCGAGATAAAGGAAGGCATCGAAAGCTTACTTAAAAAACTTGAAGCTGATGGGGCCGAGCTGGTTCCTATCAAACTACCCTATACAAAATATGGTATAGCAACCTATTATGTTTTAGCAACAGCTGAAGCCTCAAGTAACCTTGCCCGTTATGATGGGATCAGGTATGGTCACCGTGCCGATAAGGAAGAAGTTTTGGATGAATTGAAAAAAGAGGAAGAAGCTCTCAGGCAACAATTTGAGTCAGCTACCGGAGATGAAAAGATCGCTCTGCAGGAGCAGTTGACCAAAATGGATTCTGCACTGATCCGACTTTACAAGAAATCAAGAACAGAAGGATTTGGGCAGGAAGTTAAAAGAAGGATCATGCTGGGGACCTATGTGCTTAGTTCCGGCTATTATGATGCTTATTACGGAAAAGCTCAAAGAGTACGTCGGCTTATACAGGATGATTACAAAAAAGCCTTTGAAAAGGTGGATGTGATCGTAAGTCCAACGGCACCAACCACGGCATTTGAAATTGGTGACAAACTGGATGATCCGGTTCAAATGTACCTCAACGATGTTTACACGATCACAGCAAATCTTGCGGGAATCTGCGGGATAAGCGTGCCTGCCGGAACACACAGTGATGGAATGCCGTATGGTATTCAGTTTATGGCAGACAGTTTTCAGGAAGAAAAAGTGATCAATGCCGGACGTTTGGCTGAACTTCATACTTAATAAAAATAACGAAGAGCATGAATCGACTTCAGGGTAAGACAGCTATTATAACCGGTGCAACAGCCGGGATCGGAATGAGTACAGCCATTCAAATGGCAGCTTCCGGTGTTGATCTGTACCTCACTGGAAGAAGAGAGGAAAAGCTGAACCAGCTTAAAGAAGATCTCGAATCCAGATATGGAATAAGCGTCACCCCGGCTGCATTTGATATTCAGGATTCAGATGCCTGCGTCAAATTCGTTGATTCGATTGACAAACCGGTGGATATCCTGGTCAACAATGCCGGTATGGCTAAAGGAACAGATCCAGTTTATTCTGCTTCTTTTGATGACTGGAATACTATGATTGACACCAACATCAAGGGCTTACTGTATCTCTCTCGATTGATATCGGCTCAAATGAAAACACGTAATGCGGGCCATATCATCAATGTAGGTTCCATTGCCGGTCATGAATCTTACCCGGGAGGTGTGGTGTATACGGCCACAAAACATGCAGTTAAAGCAATTACCGAAGCAACGAAGAAGGACTTACACGGAACAAAGGTCAGAGTGAGCATGGTCTCACCGGGACTGGTTGAAACGGAATTCAGTGAGGTTCGCTTCAGTGGAGATAAAGAAAAGGCAGACAGTGTGTATAAAGGCATGCAGCCGCTGGTTGCTCAGGATATTGCAGAGATCATCTTGTTTATTGCGAATCGCCCTGATCATGTGAACATCATGGATACCATTGTCTTTCCGGTCGATCAATCTTCTTCTACCATGGTACACCGGGATGAATAAATGGTTGATTCTGCTGGCATCCCTGATCTTCATCAGTTGTGGTGAGGAAAGAGAAACGGGACTTTCTTTTACTGAAAAGGGAAGAACAGTTCCTGCATTCAATGTAGATTCGGCATATCAGTTTGTGAGTGATCAGGTAGTGCTGGGGCCAAGGGTTCCGAATAGTACCGCCCATCAAAAAGCGATTGATTACTTTGAACAGAAGTTAAAATCCTACGCCGGAAACAACGCTGTTTTTGTTCAGCGATTTGAAACAGAAGGTTATAATGAAACCTTACAGCTTGGCAACGTGATCGCTGCATTCAACCTGAACGCCTCAGACCGCATTATGTTAAGTGCGCACTGGGATAGTCGTCCGCGGGCAGATATGGATTCGACGGATACAGACCAACCTATTTTAGGTGCCGATGACGGAGCCAGTGGAGTTGGCGTATTGTTGGAACTTGCAAGGATGTTCAGGGATAACCCACCGCCGGTAGGTGTAGATATTGTCTTATTCGATGGGGAAGATTATGGCGAGTCCGGCGATCTAAGCCGATACTTTCTCGGTTCCAGATATTGGTCACAAAATCCCCCTGTACCCGGTTACAGTCCTCGTTTTGGGATCTTGCTGGACATGGTAGGGGGAACCGGAGCTCAGTTTCCCAAGGAACAGTATTCTGTGAATTATGCTCCCAATCTTGTAAACGAAGTGTGGAATATTGCGGATGAAAAAGGGTATGGAGATCTGTTTCTGGATGAACAGGGCGCGGCTGTTTCTGATGATCATGTGATCGTGAATGAACAGGCAAGAATTCCCATTATTAACATTATACATCACTATCGAAAACCTAATGGAGTTGCTGAATTTCCTCCTTACTGGCACACACAAAATGATGATATGGATATTATTAGTAAGCAAACCATGCAGGCTGTGGGTGATGTTTTAGCAGAATTAATTTACAACAGGTTATAATGGATTACATAGAACTGCGTATTTCAGTTAAAGATGATTATCAGGAATTGCTGATAGCAGAACTTCTGGAACTGGATTTTGAGGGGTTTGAACAATTAGATGATGTATTGGTTGCAAGTATTCCTGCAACCCGTTTTGATGACACCAAGAGGGAAGAGATCGAGCAAAAAATAATGGCCTTTGGTGAGGAATCATCCATTTTAAGTGAACAGGTTCTTACTCCAAAAAACTGGAATCAGGAATGGGAAAAAACCATAAAACCCCAAACGATCGGAAAGTTTTATGTGCATCCCACCTGGAGTTCATTTGATGGGGAGCTAGAGGATAAGATCGAATTAATGATCGATCCCAAAATGGCTTTTGGAACCGGTTATCATGCCACAACAAGGGTGATGCTTGAATGGCTGCCGGAAGTAGTGAACGAAGGGGATACGGTGCTGGATGCGGGTACAGGAACCGGGATTCTTGCCATTGCGGCCCTCAAACTTGGAGCCGACCGTGCCTTTGGTTTTGATATCGATGAATGGAGTGAAACCAATGCCAAAGAAAATATCTTGTTGAACAAAGTTGAAAACTTTGAGGTCAAACTCGGTTCAACAGAAGTAATTCCTGAAGGAGACACTTACGATCTGATCCTGGCAAATATCAACCGAAATGCGCTGATAGAATTACTGCCTGAACTTGTCAGACGTTTAAGTAAGGGTGGTAAACTACTCCTCTCCGGACTCCTCGAAGAAGATGAAAAGATCATTAAAGAACAGCAGGTAGTAGCTCCCCTAACATATAAGGGAACCCGCCAACATGGAGAGTGGATCGCAATTCTGTTTGAGAAATGATCAGATCTGCTATTGATATCGGGACCAATTCCGTGCTGCTATTGGTGGCGGAGAAACGTTCGGGGGGGATTATCCTTCCATTGCATGAGGAGCAAAGACTGCCTCGCTTGGGTAAAGGGGTGGATGCCCAAAAAATGATCAATGAAGCTTCAATGAATAGGGTGATCGAGGCTCTCATGGAATATAAAGAGATCTTGGATTCATCCTACCCGGAAGCTGCCAAACCGGTGGTAACAGCCACCAGTGCTGTCCGGGATGCCCTGAACCGTGACGAATTCATACTGAACGTAAAGCAGCAAACGGGCTTTGATATCCGTTTACTTTCAGGGAAAGAGGAAGCAAAGTGGACGGCAGCCGGAGCATTATCCATGATAGAAAAGCCCACAACCGGTCGCGGGGAATACCTGATACTGGATATTGGTGGAGGCAGTACCGAGGTAGCTCATGTCAGAGATCAATACATGGTGGATAAGTATTCATTTGATATGGGCTCGGTACGCTTTACCGAACGGTTTCTGAGGTTAGACCCACCGACTGAAGATGAGATCAAGGCTTGCCGGGGTCTCATTAAAACAATGTTCAGAAACCGGTTTTTTCACAATAATTCCTACTTCAGAGCGGTTGGTGTGGCCGGTACGGTCACTTCACTTGCAGCTATTGTGATGGAAATGGACATGTTTGTCGTTGAAGAGATCAATGATGTGATCATTGGAAGAGACGAGATTAGAGACGTTATTCAGCGTTTTTCAAAAATGAGAACCGATGAGATCCTGAAAGAACACCCTAACATTCTGAAGGGCAGGGCAGATATCATTCTGGCCGGATTGATGATATTGGATGGCTTCATGGAGAGATTTGAAAGAAAAGAATTGACGGTCTCAACAGGCGGAATACGACACGGTGCCATATTGAATACCAAATAAAAAGCGTTGCTGATCTTCACAACAACGCTTTTGATGCTTATAACAGCAAAGCTACTAACTGTTTAGAAAGGGAATCTTAAACCGGCACCGATGTTAAGCTGATCAGCATCACTAATAACAAATTTAGCTTCTGCAAACAATTCAGCAAAATCAAGATTGTACTCCAAGCCTGCTCCCAGGTTTAAACCGGTTTCGTTACTTGAACTGCTGCCAAATCCATCAATCTCTACCGATGAATTGAAGAAGTTCAAACCGGCTAAGGCATAAGCGTTCAATCCCTGATCAGGATCAGAGAAGAACATGTAATTTCCGTTTAGGTTAAGTTCCCAGTAATTAATGTCACCACCGTTAACATCTTCTGGAAAAAAATAGCCGAAATCAGCTACACCCCTGAATTGCTCATTGATCGTGTAAACCCCGTCAACACGAATACCCAGTTGTTCAACCTCAGAACCGTACATGAGTCCAACACCGGCTTTAAATTGTGCCTGTGCACTTTGTACAGCTAAAATTGAGCAAAGTACCAAGAATATAGAAGTAGTTAGTTTTTTCATGAGTATTTATTTTTGTTGTTATTATAGTTGTTGCATAAATGCTTCAACCATTAATGCGTAAAGTGTACTAAAAAAGGTTCATATTTAAAATTATACTTAAAAAAAGCATTTTCATTTAGCACAGGCTTTGTATTTTAAGGGCTGAATTTAATTCGGATATGGCAGAAGAAAACTCAGAATTGGAAAATAACTCACCACGTAAAAATGCGTCTGCGAGCAGTCTGGAAGATGATGCTTTGGTAAGTGAAGCACTGGCCGGCAGGGAAGATTCTTACAGTAAACTTGTAGATAAATATCAAAAACCGCTCTATTTCCATATCCGGAAGATGATTAAAGAGGTGGAACTGGTAGATGACCTGGTTCAGGAGGTATTCATGAAAGCCTTTCATAACCTGAACTCCTATAGTAACGAATATGCATTTTCGACCTGGATCTATCGCATTGCTACCAATCATACCATCGATTATCTGAGAAAGAAAAAACTCCAAACCCTTTCCATCGATCAACCCTACACAACCAAGGATGGGGATATGGAAATTCAGCTGCCTGATGAAAGTTTCTCTACCGATGAGCCGGTCATGAAAAAAGAGCGAAAAGCCATCGTTCAGGAAGCTATTGATGATCTCCCGGAGAAATACCGTCTGGTTATTGAGATGAGACACATGGAAGAAAAATCTTATCAGGAGATCGCAGAGATACTTGATCTTCCATTAGGGACCGTAAAAGCCCATATTTTCAGAGCCAGGGAGTTATTGTACAAAGCCCTTATCGACAAGAGAGATAAAATTTAATATTTCAGGTGACCCATTTTTCTTCTGTTTTTCGCATGTACTGATACAAGTATTAACCAAAATCGGTACAACATGAAAAACTATACTATTCGACTGTTTTCAGTCATACTACTACTGTCACTGTTTGTTTGGACATCCTGCGGCAGCGATGATCCTGTTTCGGGGATGGATGAAGATCCACCTGCCATTCCTACCTTCGAAGATGCAGAGCCGGATCTGTCTTACTTTTTGGATAATAATCCAAAACTTCAGACAACCAACAATTTCTATGATGGAAAGTCATATGCATTGGGCTTAATGGCCTTTAGTCAATTTGGACAGATTTACAGTTCATTCTTTAGCTCGGCAGACACAGAAGAGGCGGAGTTTGATAACGGAGTCTGGACATGGACGTATTCTTATGCGTTTGAGGGAGAATCTGTTTCCATCGTTTTAACGGCTCAGGAACTGACAGATTCAATTCGCTGGGAGATGAATTGGTCCTATGATGACGGACAGGGCAACTCATTTGAGGATTATACCATGGTAGAAGGGACAATGGCTAACGACGGTTCGTATGGGGACTGGACCTTCAACTCCCTGAATCCTGATACAAATACTGAAGAACCGTTAATGACCTCAGAATGGACACGGAGTGGAGATGACCAATTTGAGCTCGAAACCCGTTTATACGATGATTCAGGTCAGGAAGGAGAGGAGTTCTACACCTTTGTTCAGGATGGTACTTCTTTTGACATGACCTACACGTATGGAACCGAAAATATTTATATCCACTGGGATACCTCAACACAGACTGGATACTATCAGATCGGTAATGATTCAGGTAACCGCTTTTGCTGGGATAGTCAGTTTCAGGACGTGAGTTGTGGGGTATAAATTACTTCATAACTATTGATTCAACCTCAGTTGGTTGATCATGGGTTAAAGCCGGCCTGTTTTGCAGGTCGGCTTTTTTTATACATTTTTATCTAAATGATCTGTTTTTGGACTTTATGTCGTATATAGATGTGAGCAATCTATAAATCTAAAAGGTGACAGGTATGAAAATCATTAAGTTTTTTACGGGTGTGTTACTGATAAGCTTTTCAATGAATGCAGTTGCAGAAGCTCAGATCTGGAAAAAGATCAAGGATAAAACAAAATCAAAGGTTGAGAATCGGGTTTCGGATAAAATTTCAGAACAAGTGGCTGATGCCGTGGTTGATAAGGTGGATGTTCAGTTCAAGTCTGAGAATAATCCTTATGGAGGATCAGAAAGAATCTCTAAACCGGAGAATTTGCCTTCCGACTATTCATTCGATTGGAAGTTCAAGATGAAGATATCCAATGCTGAAATGAAGGATGATTTGATTTTTGATTATTACCTCACCTCAGGCGGTAATTATGTAGGATATGAGATACCTGAGGCGGAGGGAATGTTTATGGTCATGGATGGAGACCTTGGCAGTATGATCTCTTTCGTAGAGCAAGAAGGAAACAAAATGGCCATCACATATTCTCTCCCGGATGAAGTTGAAACCTACGATGATTCAGAAATGGATAATGAGGAGTTTGTAATAACAGATCTTCCGTCCAAAACAATTTTGGGTTACGAAGCACAGGGAAAGCAGATCGAGAATAATGAATCAACGGTCATTATGTATTATACAAATGAGATCGATATGAGTTTTTCAGGAATGTTTCCGTCCTTCAAAAACAATGAAAAGACACCAGACTACGGCTACCCGGATGATATGCGGAATGCCTCAGTTCTTTATATGAAAGTCACAGAAAAAGAAAGTGGTGATACATTTACCATTGAAGGGGTCTCAATTGATGAAACTAACCGGCGTTTAACAACCGGGGATTATCAGTTCTTTTGATCCATCTGAGTAATGTTCCTGGATACCACTGAAACATTGTGGCTGAATTTATCAAACTTGGCTCGCCGAATGGCACTACCTTCAAAAATGGAATCGTATTGATCCTGCGTCAGATCTTTCCAGAACTTAAGGTCATGGTCAACCACGTAATCCCTGGGGTGAAGATCAGTGAAGGAAGCTAATTTAGCTTTGCTGTTCCAGGGGCACACATCCTGACAAATGTCACACCCGTAGATCCAATTTTGGATTCCATCCTGTTCTGAATCTGCAATTTCATCCTTAAGCTCTATGGTTAGGTAGGAGATACATTTGGTTGCATCCACACGGTAAGGTTCGTAAATCGCATCGGTAGGGCAGGCATCTATACATCGGGTACATGTACCACAATGGTCAGTTTGGGGAGCATCATAATTCAATTCTGCATCAATGATCATTTCACCGATAAAGAAGAACGAACCGATGTCTTTGTTTAGTAAATTGGAATTCTTACCGATCCAGCCAAGTCCTGCCCGTTGTGCCCAAACTTTATCAAGTACCGGGGCTGAATCCGTAAAAATACGCCCCTCCAGTCCACCAAATTTGTCTTTCGTGAACTGAAACAACTTTTTTAAGTTCTTTTTCAAAACCTTATGATAATCACGTCCCTGTGCATATTTAGAGATCAGTGGATGTTTGGTTTCACCGATCTGCCGGGCATGGGATGGATGCCAGTAACTGGCCAAAACAGAAACCACAGTCTTCGAACCGGGAACAAGCAGTGTTGGATCGACCCGTTTTTCAAAATGGTTTTCCATCCAGCTCATCGTGCCATTTCTATCCTGATCAAGCCATTCACCTAACCTGCGTTCTTCGTGAGGTAAGTGCTGTGCCTTGGCGAAACCACAGGCGTCAAACCCTAATTCAAGAGCATAAGCCCTGATCTGCTCCGTCAATTGTTGCTGATCGACCATCATTTGAATTAGGTCTGAAGTGGATTGAAATTATTTTACAGGAACCAGCTTATCGCCTTTCCAGACAAGATCCTGTGTTTTGCCATTTACCATACGCACGGTTCTTGCCTTATACTTTTTGACCACGGCATAGTCATGAGTGATCATAAGTACAGCCATACCACGATTATTGATAGTTCTAAGCAGCTCCATGATCTCTTTTGTAGCCTTGGGATCGAGGTTACCCGTTGGCTCGTCGGCCAGCAAAATGCGTGGTTCATTGGCAAGGGCACGGGCAATCACTACCCGCTGTTGTTCTCCACCTGAAAGGTCTCTGGGAAGATGTTTTCTTCGGTGGCTTAGTCCAACCATGGTCAAAACCTCAAGCACCCGCTCTTTGATGAATTTCGGTTTCTCACCGGTTACCTGAAGCGAAAAAGCCACGTTATCAAAAACATTACGGTCTTTCAATAACTGAAAATCCTGAAATACAATACCAAGCCGTCTTCGCAGCATAGGGACTTCGCGTTCACTGATCTTGTTGACAGGGTATTCCGTGACCCGAACGGTTCCGGAATCAGGGACCACATCTCGATATAAAAGTTTAAGGAAGGTACTTTTACCGATCCCGGTTGGACCGATAAGATATGCGAACTCCCCATTATGTAGTTTGAAGTTGACGTCGTCCAAAACCCTGTTCTTATCGTAGTTCAGGGTTACATTTTTAAGTTCAATTACGGCTGTTTCTGACATTTAAGAACCATTGTTACACGTGCACTGTTTTCATCTGCATCAACCAAATCAAAATCTTCGTATTTGGCAACCTGATGATAGGGCGTTTGAGCTAAAATTGACAACATTTCGTCAAGAGAATACACTCTTTGTTTATGAACCTCCTGAAAACTGTCTGCAACGGTTTTTCCGTCTTCTTCCATGTAGTCAATATCAAAGATATTGTAGTGAAAATTATTGTGTGGATCGTATTTGCTTCTTCTGAAATAACGGTAGGATCCAAAACTCCCTTCTTCGTTATTCAGATAATCGACGGCTTCCAGAGAGTTTTTTGGAGTTGAAAAATCAAAAATAAGGAGTCCGTTTGGCTTTAAGATCTTATGGCATCCTCTCAGCATTTTAAGGATATCGGCTTCCTCATGCAGATAATTAACGCTATCGAAGACCGAAAATATGATATCGAAGGTCTGGTCGATGTCAATATCTAAAAAATTCATACTTCGGAATTGTACATCGAGTTCCCGTTCGGCGGCTTTTTGTCGCGCTTTCTCGATCATAGCCGGAGAGAGATCGGTGCCGGTCAGGTTGTACTCATCGAACCGTGCCAGGCAAAGCGAGATAGCACCGGTTCCACAGGCCAGTTCCAGCACATCGATCGGATTGGGATGATGGGTTTGTATGACCTCGTCAATAAAATCTGCCCACATTTCATAATCGACATCATCCATCAAGGTATCATATAATTCAGCTAAAGCCGTATATATTGGTGTTGTATCAGTCTTCACGCAGTTTCTTATTTGAAAGTTCTACAGCCAGATCGTAGGCTTCTTTAAATGAGGAAGGATTGGCCACACCTTTTCCGGCAATATTAAAGGCCGTTCCGTGATCCGGAGAGGTTCTGATGATCGGGAGGCCCGCGGTAAAATTAACTCCTTTCCCAAACGAAAGTAACTTGAAGGGAGCCAATCCCTGATCGTGATACATGGCCAGAATACCATCATAATTTTCATACAGTTTTTGGCCGAAAAAGCCGTCAGACGGGTACGGACCACTGATATGAACCGATTCAAGACTGTCGTTGATCTCTTTGAGTGTTGGTATAATCATATCCAGTTCTTCCCTGCCGATCACTCCGCCATCACCGGCGTGGGGATTCAGCCCAAAGACGGCGATCCTGGGTTCCGGTATCCCAAAATCTTTGATCAAGCTGTTGGCCAGCAGGTCCACTTTTTCTTTAATGAGTTCCGGATCAATGGCCTTGGCTACATCTTTTATGGGTATGTGAGTGGTTACCAGGGCAACTCTTAAGGAGCCACTGACCAGCATCATCAGAACTGATTCAGTATCCGTCGAGGAAGCCAGAAATTCGGTATGGCCAGGAATATCATATCCGGCCAGGTTTACGGACTCTTTAGAGATCGGGGCCGTTACAAGGGCATCCGTCTTATGTTCAAGACAGAATTTGATCCCGGTTTCAATGGCTTGCATCGCCACGTTTCCACTTTCTATTGAAAGGGTTCCTGGGGTTATAGAAAGCTCATTGGTTTGGATAGGATAAATGTTGACCTCATCCTTGTGAATATCAAGATCTTCATTTAAGACGTTTAAATTGATATCCTGATTTAAGAGCTCTTTATAATATTCAATAACCTGAACCGGTGCGATAATGACCGGAGTGGAGGTATGCAGGGCAGCAGAAACACTTTTGAGTACAACTTCCGGACCTATACCATTGAAGTCGCCAATTGATATCGCAATTTTAGGTTTTATTTCTGATTGCATAAGTAGCTGAAATTACAACTTAAACCGTGTAATCCATAACCTTACTGTTTTCCGATAAGTTTGAAATCACCGAATCCTGAAACGGCTTCAAACACAAAGGTTTGGTTCGGGTATTTCCAGGTTTCACGGGTCTTTCCACCGGGAGGGAAGACTCTCTCTTTTGAATTTGGCGGGCCAAATTTTATGTAGATCTCTCCACGGTCACTTTCATGCCCCATGGGTTCCTGCTGGCTTCCAAACTCTTTAAAGGCATGATCTATTCTACGGTAATATTCAGCCATCAACTCATTAAACACCGTATTTGGGGTAGGGTCACGGCTATCCCAGAATTCCCTGAATTTTTGTTCTTTTTGCTTGTCTGAGCCCCGTCCAAGTTGCTCAACTTCATCTTCCGGCAAAATGAATTTCAACATGTTGATGGCGATATCAAGGTTATACAAGCTGGCCGGCATATCCTGCCAGTAGGTTTGAAACTTACGTTCTGCCACGGCGCTGTCAGTTTTAGTGTCATTGAGTGTAAGAGTGTAACTGGAATTGTCAAATTGACTGGAGGGGATGGGGATCACGGCATAGGTGAAGGTTCCTGATTCGTTCAGGATCAATGCAGGGTCTGTATCTTTATGGATACTCAGAGAGGAATTGGTAAAAAATAGCTCGTTCGAAATCTCATTTTCGTATACAGGATCTGAATTCCGGTCTTCAGATGCTTTCCGAACTTCAACAGAGTAATTTTTATCCGGATCATACTTTGGTAATCTTACCAGGGCTGTAAAATCTTTTCCAAATTCAATATTGTCTTCCATATTCATCAGCAGGAATTCAGTACCTGTTGGAGTTTCATTTACTGAACGCACAAGGTAGATCTCTCCTTTATCCTTTCCGGAGAGCGCAGGGACTTTGATCTCCCTGCGTTGGGTACTTCGTTCATTAATTTCCTGCAGCATGGAAAGCTGTAGCACGTAATTATAGGTACCCGGTTCAAGTGTTGCAGTCAGTGCACCGGATGCATATTGTTTATTGGTCTGTGTTGCTTCAAAATTTTCAACAAAAAGGGTATCGGTCCAGGTATCTCTGCCGGCGGTATTTGTGGCAGGGCTGTTTCGTTTCTTTATGGTACCCTCAAATACCTCAGCACTGAAACGGAGTGTAGAGTAATACTCCGCATTTTCAGGAGCCTGACTGATCTCAGAGACTTGTACTCTTCTGAAAGGAATGAAGTCGTAGTTGAACCGAAAAGAAAACATTAGCGTTGAACTACTGTCACTATTAGGTATAACCATGTCGTTAATAAATATCTGCGGAATTTCAGACCGGTTCACCAATTGGGGATAAGAGACTCTTTGAGCCATGGTAGAATGAGATATCCCAAGAAAGACCAACAGCACTGCAATATACTTATACATACTTTAAAACCTTTTGAATGAATTTATTGAATATCGGGGTTTACTGATTAAATATAATCCCTATTTTCAACGCACCATTTCATTAATCATTATAAAAGTAAAATTCACCTGTTTATGAGTACATCAACCGGAAGCGCTACCAAAAACTGGCTTCACCAACTAATCGAGGAATTTGGAGAAATTGAAGGTCAGATCAAACTGGGTGGAGGTCAGAAACGCATTGATAGGGAACACGGTAAAGGTAAGTTAACAGCCAGAGAACGCATAAAACTTCTCACTGATGAAGACTCAGATTTCTACGAACTTGGTCTTTGGGCCGGATATGAAATGTACGAAGAGCAGGGGGGATGTCCTGCAGGTGGTGTGATCACCGGAATTGGAGAGGTAAGTGGACGTAAATGCATGATCGTTGCGAACGACGCCACAGTGAAAGCCGGAGCCTGGTTCCCGATCACAGCCAAAAAGAATTTGAGAGCGCAGGAGATCGCCATTGAAAACCATATTCCATTGATCTATTTGGTGGATTCTGCCGGTGTATTTCTGCCTATGCAGGATGAGATCTTTCCGGATAAAGATCACTTTGGGAGAATGTTCAGAAATAATGCGGTGATATCCGCTAAAGGCATTCCTCAGATCGCAGCGATCATGGGAAGCTGCGTGGCCGGCGGAGCATATCTGCCTATTATGAGTGATGAAGCGCTGATCGTGGATGGAACCGGGAGTGTATTTCTGGCTGGAAGTTACCTGGTGAAAGCTGCCATTGGTGAAGACGTGGATAATGAAACCCTGGGAGGGGCTACCACACATACCGAGATCTCTGGCGTAACCGATTATAAAATGGAAGATGACGAAGAATGCCTGGCCACTATACGGGACCTGGTTGATAAGCTTGGGCCATTTGAGACCGCAGGATTCAATCGCAAGGAAGCAAAAGACCCTAAACGTCCGGCCAGTGATATCTTTGATATTCTTCCTGAATCACGAACCAGCCCCTATGACACATACGACATTCTGGATTGTATCGTTGATGAAGACAGCTTTACCGAATTTAAGAAAGGATATGGGCAAACATTGATCACCGGTTATGCCCGGATTGATGGCTGGAGCGTTGGGATCGTTGCTAATCAGCGAAATATCAACCGGACCAAGCAGGGAGAGATGCAGATCGGCGGAGTGATCTATTCAGACAGTGCTGATAAAGCTGCCCGGTTCATCATGAATTGCAATCAGAAGAAAATTCCATTGATCTTCTTTCAGGATGTGACCGGTTTTATGATAGGCAAGCGCAGTGAACACGGCGGGATCATCAAGGATGGAGCCAAAATGGTGAACGCCATGAGTAACAGTACCGTACCAAAGATCACCATTGTGACCGGTAACAGCTACGGTGCGGGAAACTATGCCATGTGTGGCCGGGCGTATGATCCACGGTTCATGTATGCATGGCCAACGGCCAAGATCGCAGTTATGAGTGGGGCATCTGCTTCAAAAACTTTGATGCAAATACAGGTAGCTGCGATGAAGAAGAAAGGCAAGGAAGTCAGTGAAGAGGAACAGGAAAAGATCATGAAAGAGATCAGTGATCGCTACGACCATCAGACGGATGTCCGATACGCCGCCTCACGTTTGTGGGTAGATGGGATCATCAATCCCCTTGAAACGCGTGATCGCATTTCCAAAGCCATCAGTTGTGCCAACCTGAATCCGGAGATCGAGGAATTCAAAACCGGTGTCATTCAAACATAGAGAACAGTGACCAAGAGCAAAGCTACTCATTGAATTACGACCTGCATAAAGACCGTAATATTGTATTTCTGGGAGTTGAATCCAGTTTCACACTGATCGACTTCCTGCTCTTTTTTTCGAGTTTTATACTTGGGTTTGTGTTTGCTCTGTTCTTTTTCATTTTTGCTTTTGCGGTGCTGCAGAAGATCTTTTCACGGTATGAATTTGAATTCGATACTGATAGCTACACGCTTACCAAGTACTACAAATTCTTCGGTTACTTTCGTTTAAAAATTCAGACCTTGGGATTCGGTGAGATCGATGAAATTTTACTTTCGAATATGGACAGCGGTCGGGCTTTATTTGGAAAAGGCATGAAGCCAACCGAGTGGTTTACGTTAGACCTGCTCACCAAAAATGGTTACGTTCGCATAGTGAAAGCAGAAAATGAGGAACTCGAAGAGGTTTATGAAATTTTCGATGTGTTGAAGGAAAGGCTCGATATTTACTTTAATTTCAGGATTGAGTTCATTGAGACATGATCGTACACACCAAAGCAATTATTTTAAGGGTCATAGATTATCAGGAATCAAGTAAGATAATTACGGTTCTGTCTGAAGAGCACGGAAAGATCGCACTCATTGCCAAGGGGGCAAAAAAGCCAAAAAATAAGCTGGCCGGGATTCTGGAAACCGGGGCCGTAATGGATGTAGTTTACTATTATAAACAATCACGTGGAGTTCAAACCCTGACAGAAGCTTCCATTTACTATTCAGATCAAAGTTTCAGAACCGATCTGGAAAAGACAGCAATTTTATATGCCACCCTTGAGTTAATATCACAGGTAGTTCATGAACATGAAGTAAATGAACCGGTCTTTGATTTTGTTATGACCTTCATAAAGTGGCTTGGCAGCTCGGAAGAAACTTATGCCTCGCTTTTTGCGTACGTGCAGATCAGGTTAGCCGATATTATTGGTTTTGGTCTGGTGAGCAGCATGGAAGAAATTCCTGTAAATGCATACCTCAACATATCGAGCGGTAATCTCTCGGAACATTCTGAGGATGAATTATCTTATAAACTAACAGTTGCCCAAACACAATTTATGGTCTTGGCTATGGCTGGCAGAAACAGTAAAATATTTGACGTTCATTTTGGCAACGGAGAGTTGAAACAACTTGTTCATCATTTGGATGTATATTTTAAATATCATATTGAAGGATACCAGGAGCGAAAATCTGATTCTATCTTCGAACAGATGCTATTAATCTGATTTATTATGAAACGAAAAGATCTGATCCTTACAGGAATTTTATTGCTGATGATAGGTGTCACCATAGGCACTTTGATCGCACTGTATTCTATAAACAAAGAACTTGCTCCATTATCAGAAGTGCGGGTGACTGAGATCAACCGAAGTACCGATCCATTTATCAGTGATGAAGCCCTTGAAAACTCTGATGCCCGTTTCCTATTCCGTAAGATCGCGGAAGAGGTTACGCCTACGGTAGTATATATCGAAGCGATCGTCCCAATTGAGGGAACTATTCCTAATGATGAAAATCATCGGTTCGAGGAAGAAGACCTGGAAGACGATGAAAGTATCTGGGATCGGTTGATGCCTCAGCGAGCACGAACGGTTGGCTCCGGAGTTTTGATCACCTCTGATGGTTATATCCTGACTAATCACCACGTGGTAGAAGGGGCTGTTGAAAATGGCCTGAATGTGGTTCTGAGTGACAAACGGGAATATCCGGCACAAATGGTTGGTTTTGATACCAGCACTGACCTGGCGGTCATTAAGATCAAAGGGACAGGCCTCCCAAAAGTGACCGTTGGTGATTCAGAAACGATCGACGTGGGTGAATGGGTGTTAGCTATAGGAAATCCATTCCGGTTACGCTCTACTGTAACGGCCGGTATTGTCAGCGCACTAAGCCGGGATGTTCAGATCATTAATGACAGAATGCGTATAGAGAGCTTCATTCAAACAGATGCAGCCATCAACAAAGGGAATAGCGGTGGGGCATTGGTGAATACAAGTGGTCAACTGATAGGTATTAACACGGCCATAGCTTCACAAACCGGAACCTATCAGGGTTATGGGTTTGCAGTACCGAGTAATCTTGCCATAAAGGTTGCTCAGGATATTATAGAATATGGTCAGGTTCAGCGAGCCTTATTGGGAGTGTCCATTGCGGCTGTTGATTACAACCGTGCGGTGGAAAAAGGTATGGAAACGGTTAGGGGCGTCGAAATTTTATCAGTCAGCAGAGATGGAGCAGCCTCTGAATCTGGGTTGATATCGGGTGATGTCGTGCTTCGTGTAAATGGTGTTGAAGTGAACGAGGCAAATCAACTTCAGCAACAGGTGGCTGTTTTGAGTCCCGGTGAAAATGTAAGGCTGACCATCTTACGGGACGGCGAGGTCTTCGATCGTGAAGTACCACTCAAACTTCAGGAACCTGAGGAAATTCCTGAAATAGCCGCCAACGAAGAGAATCTAATACCCAATGAAATACCCGAAGGCAATAATGGTGGTGTTGAGTACAAGGAATTTGAACTTGGGTTCAGGCTGATCGGAATTGCTAATCCCGAAGACCCGTCAGAACAAGATATTTTTGTGCATCATGTGTACAAATATTCGGAAGCCTGGAACCGGGGAATGAGAGAAGATTATCAGATCACAGAAATAGATGGAATAAAGGTTGAGAATCTCGGGAGATTAGAAGAACTTCTGACCCAAAATTTAACTTCAAACCGATCGGTAACCCTTCGTTACAAAGATGATGAAGGAGCGTCAGGCTATATCCGGTTAGAAAAAGATCAATGATAAAAATTTTCAGACTATTCATCGTCATAACGGCTCTAACTGTTGCAGTATCCGGCTGCGCATCCACAGAAACCACTACTACACCTCAACAAACCGAACCGGATACACCGGATTTCCCATCGTGGTATCAATCCAAAGCTTTTGAGTCAGACTCCACATCCTTTACCGGTTATGGGGAAGCCGTAGCAGGTGACTCGATCTCAGCCATCAGAAATGCAGAGCTTCAGGCCCATGTAAATCTGGAAACAGGCGTGTCTGAGTTGGTAGAAGAAACCCGGAAATCCATTTCTGAAAGCGGAAATGATACGGTTGACTCACCGGAATTTTTGATCCTGTTACGAAATGCCAGTCAGGCTATTGAAGGTGAAGGTGCTGTATCTAACAAATCAGCTGTTGAGAAAGACGGATTCTTCAGGGGATATGTTAAAGTTTCGATCTCAAAGGCAGATGCAAAAGATGTTTTCAGATCGGAGCTTAGTCCCAATCCCAATTACTGGCAAGTGCTTAACTCAGCATCTTTGTTTGAGTGATCCTTTGATCGCCTCAATTTTAAGTAACTCATTTACACTTCTTATCTAAAGTCTGATATCATAGAATCCCGTCTGCTCAACTCAGACAATGGCAGGCTATGCATAACATTTACAAAATTTAGATAGGATGTCCTTTATTACTATCAAATTAATGCAGTTATTTCGATGATTCGAAACTTTAACTTTATCGTCTGCTATGAGAAAAACATTTCTAATAACAGCGCTGTTATTTTGGGGGATGGGAGTGCAGCAAGTATTTGCACAAACCACACCGGCATATGCGCTGAAGAACGTGACTATTCATAATGCCGACGGCTCCGTTACTGAATCCGCCACAATTGTCTGGCGGAATGGTGTGATCGAAGCTGTTGGAACCAACCTAACTATTCCATTTGATGCCTATGAGATCGATGGAGGAGACAGCCTCCATGTTTATCCGGGTTTTATAGATGGTTACGCGATCTGGGGAAGCCCTGAGCTGCCAAGTAATTTACCTGATCTCGAGGATCCGGGTAATCCACCCTATGATCGTGCAGGCATTCAGCCGGAGAGGAACCCTTCAGAATTACTTACTGAAGACAAAAGTTTTGAAGCGGCCCTCAAAGCCGGTTTTACAACGGCTGCTTTATATCCAAACGGATACATGCTTCCGGGAAGCGTTGAGATTTTCTATCTGTCGGATGATCATAATAGTGTTGAGTTGTTATCTGATAAGGTTGGTATGGCCGGTTCATTTGATACTGCTCCGGGTGGCTGGGGCAGTGGAGCCTATCCTTCTACCTTAATGGGAGTGATGGCCAAATTCAGACAGGTAATGTTTGATGCAACAGCCCTTCAACAGCACATTAAATATTATTCACAAAATCCGGAAATGCCGGCACCTGACAGAAGTCGCGTGTTGGAAGCTCTTTTCCCTGTGATCAACAAGGAAGTACCATTATACTTTGAAGTAGATCAAAAAGAGCATATTGAGCGCTTGTTAAAGCTGCAGGATGAATTTGGGTTCGATCTGGTGATCGTTTCCGGAAAGGAGGCCTATGCCAAAGCCGATGAGTTGAAGCGAAGAAATATTCCGGTACTGGCCAGCGTAGATTTTACGGATGCTCCGGAATGGTATAAGAACATGAAGAAAGAAGAAGAGTCTGATGAATCTGATTCAGAGGAAACGAAAAAGGAGATTTCAGAAGAAGAACAGGCCTATCGCGACAAACAACTGGAAGCCTGGAAAATGGAAGTCGCCAACATCAAAAGCTTGATGGATGCCGGGATTCAGGTTGGTTATGCCTCTGCGGGACTTGAACTCAAAGACCTGAGTGGTAAAATTGAAACCCTTCTTGAAGAAAGTGGAATGAGTGAGCAGAACCTTGTTCAGGTTCTTACCGCTAATACGGCTGATATCCTGGGTATCAGTGACACTCATGGAAGCATTACAAAAGGTAAGAATGCCAGTTTCTCAGTGTTTGATAAGCAAATGTCTGAAGAGAAGGCTAAAGTTCTGCACAATATCACTAACGGAATTATTCACGAATTAAATGGAGAGTAACACAATGAAGAAATTACTAACACTTTGTGTGATGGCAGTTACCTTTGTTGTCACTGTCCATGCACAGGAAAAAGGATCTGTGCTGATCAAAAATGCAACTGTGATCACGGTAACGAACGGTGATCTTGAAAATACCGATGTTTTGATCAGGGATGGGATCATAGAAAATATTGGTAAAGACCTCAGAGCTCCGAGAGGAGTTGAAACCGTAGATGCGACCGGTAAATATGTGATGCCGGGTATCATTGATGCCCATTCACATTTGAACGGGGTTGATATCAACGAAGCCCGAAATCCCGTGACCGCCGAGGTGACCATGGAAGAATCCGTGGACCCGAATGAGGTTGGGATCTATCATGCCCTCGCCGGTGGAGCAACAACAATTCACCTGATGCATGGTTCTGCCAATGTAATTGGTGGTCAGGGGGAGACCCTGAAATTACGTTACGGTACCACCCAGGACGGCATGCGTTTTGAAGGAGCCAAGCGTACCATTAAGTTTGCCCTTGGTGAGAACCCTACAAGGGTTCATGGTCAGGGAAATGGCATTCAGCCACGAACCCGAATGGGTGTAGAACAAGTTGTTCGTAATCATTTTGATGAAGCTCTAGATTATAAACGTAAGCGGGAAGCCTACCTGGAAGCAAAAGCTGAGTATGATCGCGGAGGACGTGGAACACCTCCCGTACCGGTAGCAGAAAACCTGCGTTACGAAGTACTCAATGATATTATTGAAGGTGAGATCTACGTGCACTGTCACTCTTACCGTGCTGATGAGATCCTAATGCTGATGCGTGTCTTTAACGATTACGGTATCAAGAATTACACTTTTCAGCATGCTAATGAAGCCTTCAAAGTGGCTCCTGAATTAGCCAAGAACGGAGCCATGACATCCGTATTTTCTGACTGGTGGGCCTATAAGTTTGAGGTTTATTACTCAACCGCTTACAACGCTTCTATTCTGAACGCCAATGGTGTGATAAACAGTATCAACAGTGACAACAATCAGCTGCTGAGAACTTTAAATCATGAAGCCGCTAAAGTAGTGAGATATGGAAACACCACGGTCAATGATGCCATCAAAATGATCACCCTACACCCGGCTATACAGCTTGGTATAGATGATTATGTGGGAAGCATTGAGGAAGGCAAACACGGTGACGTGGTAGTTTGGAGCGGACACCCACTTAGCATTTACAGCTTGGCTGAAATGACCTTTGTGGATGGTAAAAAATACTTTGACCGATCCAATGATCCGGACGATATGCGTATAGATATTGACCCCGGAACCGATTTCGAAGACGGAGCTAATTTCCGGGAGATCGTGACCCGCCGTGATGAAGATGCCTGCCTGCAGGATGCTTTCATCCTTATGCAAAATAATACCCAAAACTAAACAGGAGAACAGAACATGAAGAAGCTAAATATTTTTGTTGTAGCCATTGCTCTGCTGTTTGGTTTAACAGCAACAACACAGGCTCAGATCACCGAGAAACCTGAATATGGAAAATTTGCCATCACAGGAGCCACTATTCATACCGTTACTAACGGAACCATTGAAGATGGAGTGATACTTATTGAAGGAGAAAAGATTGCTTATGTTGGAAACAACATTCGTGTAACAGGCGATTACAAGCGCATTGATGCGACCGGAAAACACGTGTATCCGGGATTCATTGATGGCTGGACCGGACTCGGGTTGGTTGAAATATCTGCCGTACCGGTCACTGTGGATGATGCAGAAGTTGGGCAGTTCAATCCCAATATGTACGCGTTTACGGCTTTCAATCCGCACAGTGCTGCCATTCCTGTAACCCGTGTAAGCGGTGTCACAACGGTACTTGCCAAGCCAAGATCAGGCAGTATTTCAGGTAAGGCGGCCGTTATGGATCTCTGGGGATATTCTCCGGATTCAATGGCTGTCAAGAAAAGTGGTGCACTGGTTATGAATTTACCATCATCAACCGGTGGCGGTTGGTGGGATAACCGAAGTGAAGAGGAGATCAAAAAGCAATACGATCGTCAGATCAATGAGATCAACGACTTCATGTCAAAAGCCCGCTTTTATGATAGCATGATGAAAGCTTATGAATCAGATCCATCAGGCAAAACCAAACCGGATCATGATCCAAGAATGGAAGCTATGCGAGAAGTTCTTAGCGGTGATGTACCGGTTATCATCACTGCAAATAGTGAGCAGGAGATCCTGGACGCTATTGAATGGGCAGGGCAACAAAAAGGTATGAATTTTATTCTGGCCGGAGCCAACGAAGGCTGGAGAGTAGCTGATGAGATCGCTGAAGCAGGAATGGGTGTGTTAACGACCACTCTTTATACTCCAAGCCGTGATTATGATAATTATCAGCGTCCTTATCAAAACCCGGGACTGATGGCTGAAGCCGGTGTTAAAGTAGCCATCGTGTCAGACGACACAGAGAACTCCAGAAATACTGCCTTTGAAGCAGGTTATGCAGCTGCCTATGGCATGGGCACTGAAGAGGCTCTTAAAGCAGTGACCATCAATCCGGCTGAGATGTTTGGTGTAGCCGATAAGATCGGTTCCCTGGAGGAAGGCAAACAAGCTAACTTATTTATATCTGATGGTGATCCGTTCGAACCGTTAACCAATATCGAACAGGTTTTCATTAAGGGATATAAGATCCCAATGCAAAGTCGCCACTCTCAATTATATGATGAGTTCCTCGACAGGGATGCAGTGAACAAATAATCAGAGATGATTAAAACCTATTAAAACTAAACCCTGCTTTATAAATAAGCAGGGTTTTTTATTTCACAAGCAGTGAAAATATCCCGATATTCAAATTCTAAATCTAAGCTGTTATAAATTAGTATTTAAATGAAAGATTTTATCCGTATTGCGTCAGGACAAGGATTCTGGGGCGACCTCCCAAATGCACCGGTTAACCAGGCTAAAAAAGGTCCCATTGATTACCTTGTGATGGACTACCTGGCTGAAGTAACCATGTCGATCATGCAAAAACAACGTATGCGTAATCCTGATTGGGGTTATGCCCGTGATTTTGTATCGGTGGTGGAACAGGTACTTCCGGAGATAAAAAATGATGGCATTAAAGTGATCAGTAATGCCGGTGGGGTTAATCCCATGGCCTGTAAGGATGAGATCCTCAAAATTGCTAAGGAAAAGGGATACACCGATCTGAAAGTAGCCGTGGTTGATGGAGATGATATTCTGGATCAGATCGACGAACTGATCAAAGAGGGCCATACCCTTAACAATATGGACAATGGAAAGTCCATCGCTGAAGTTAAGGACGAGCTGCTAAGCGCCAATGTTTATTTTGGTTGTTGGCCAATTGTGGAAGCGCTTCGAACGGATGCTGATGTTATCATAACCGGACGCGTAACTGACACAGGACTCACTTTAGCTCCAATGATCCATGAATTTGGATGGGAAGCCGATGATTTTGATAAAATGGCTGTGGGGACCATAGCCGGACACATAATTGAATGTGGAGCTCAGGTATCCGGAGGGAATTTCACGGATTGGGAAAAAGTGGACGATTTTACTGAGATCGGTTTTCCGATCATAGAGGCTTATCCCAACGGAGATTTTTATGTAACCAAACATGAGAATACCGGAGGGTTGATCAGTGAAATGACGGTAAAAGAGCAGTTGTTGTACGAAATTGGGGATCCTTCAGAATATATCACACCTGATGTGATCGCAGATTTTACTTCTATTCAAGTAGAAGAAACTGATAAAAACAGAGTAAAGATCACAGGTATAAAGGGACATCCGGATACCCCAACGTACAAGGTCTCTGCCAGTTATAATGATGGGTATAAACTTTCTGCTACATTGGTGTATTGCTGGCCCGATGCACTGAAAAAAGCCGTTAAAGGTGCTGAGATACTAAAAAGCCGAGCAGAATTACTCGATCTTGAGTATGACGCATTCCACAGTGAATACATTGGTTACAATGGGAATTCTGAGATTCCCGTAACAATTGAAGCTCTTGAAAAAGAATATGACGAGATCCAGCTAAGGGTATCCTTGTCAGGTAAAAGTAAAAAGGACCTGAATCGCTTTGGAATGGAAATCGCTCCTTTGATCCTTACAGGACCTAGTGGTGTTACCGGTTTTGCCGGTGGTCGCCCTAAAGCGAGTGATGTGGTAGCCTACTGGCCGGCATTGCTGGATAAAAAAGCTGTTAAACCGCAGGTTACTCTTTATGAGATCGATTAAACAATTCGGGCAACCGGTCTGCTAACAGTAAAAATAGAAGCATGAAAATTGCTGTTGTTGGGGCAGGTATGTCCGGTTTGATCGCTGCTCGGGAATTAAAAAGGGCAGGGCATGAGGTCTTAATCTTTGAAAAAAGCAGGGGTTACGGTGGCAGAATGGCCACACGATACGTCGAAAATGATAAAAAATTGAGACTTGACCATGGAGTGCCCGGTTTCGCCGCTCATTCATCAGAATTCAAAACATTTGTTGATGCTCTGATAAAAAAGGATATTATAAAGTCGTGGAGCGGTTCATTCGCTTCCATGCATTCAAAAGATGATCGAACTGTTGGCAGTGAAGGGTCGAAAAGATACTTTGCTCCCGGAGGTATGAACTCGATAGGAAAGTATTTAGGCAAAGGTCTTGAGATTCACAATCAGCAAAGAGTTGTAAAGCTGGAGAAAATACATGACGATTATGACAATTTATGTTGGCAACTGAAATGTGATTCCGATTTGTTGATTGAAGCTGACGCTGTAGTTATATCTTGTCCGGCACCTCAAGCCCTAGAAATTCTCAAAACGGCCGAAGATCAAGAGCAGATATTGGGCCTGATCCAATATCTGCAGACAGTGACGTATGATCCTGAGTTTGCTTTAATGGTCGTCTATGATGGAATTGAACCATTAGAGTGGGATGTTTTAGAGGTAGAGGATCCGGTCATAAAGTTTATTTCAAATGAGTCTAAAAAACGTGATCTTAGAAAGGTGTCTTTAGTTGTTCATTCAACGACTGATTTCGCGATTTCGAATATGGATAAGGAAAGGGAAGAGGTTGCTTTATTGACGTTATGGCAACTAAACTCAGTACTTGGCAAATGGGCTGAAAGCCCAAACTGGAAACAGTTACATTTTTGGAGATACAGTCAGGCCAATAAATGGTTAAAAAACGATTTTATGGAAATCAGTGGAAACGGCACTCCTTTAGCTTTGGTTGGTTCCTATATGAATGGTAACTCGGTCGAGGCCGCGTATCTTTCCGGAATGAAACTCGGAAAACACTGGGCAGAACATTTATCTGCAAACAAATAATAACTCATAAGCCATAACACCTTGAAAGGTTTGGGCGCAATAAAAGAATTAAATAAGTACTTAAAGAGATACAAGAGCACCATGATATGGGGTGTTCTGTTTTTAACGGCATCAAACTTTTTCCTCATTTGGATCCCGGTACTCATTCGGCAAACCATGGATGAAGTTGAATCTCTTTCCAATGCAGGATTCCAAATTCCTGATAACATCATAAAAACTCTGTTTAATACAGAAGCTTCTCTAGTTTTAGCACAAAATTCGCTGATATTGATCGGTACGGTTATATTGTATGGGATTTTATTATTTGCAACGAGGCAAACCCTTATTGTTACTTCAAGAAAGGTGGAGTTTGATATCAGGAATGATATCGTTAAAAAACTCATGGATCTGCCACAGCGTTTTTTCACTGAAAACTCCTCGGGTGAGATCTACGTTAGAGCTACAGAGGATGTTGGTAAGGTACGTGATTATTATGGCCCTGTGATCATGTATAGTGTAAACACCGTGACAAGAGCCGGGTTTGTGCTGGCCATGATGTTCATTGTAAATACAGAACTTACCTATTGGGCCTTAATGCCTTTACCACTCATCTCGATCTTTGCCTATTGGATCACCGGGTACATTCATACACATTCTACCATTATTCAGGAACAATACTCCAGAATGGCCGGGCGTGCCAAAGAAACGTTTTCAGCGATCCGATTGATCAAATCCTTTAATCGGGTGGATCATGAGCAGGAATTATTTGAAAATGAAAGTGAGGATTACCGTAAGAAGAAACTCAGGTTGGATATGATCGAATCCATGTTCCACCCGGGCCTGAATTTTCTGATCGGAATTTCCTTGCTTATCGTGATCTGGAAGGGGGGTGAAATGGTGATCGAAGGTACTATCACCGTAGGTAACATTGCCGAGTTTTTGATCTATGTGGCTTATCTGACCTGGCCGGTTGCCGCTTTGGGTTACACAACGAACCGGTTTCAGCGCTCCCTGGCATCCTGGGATAGGATCAAGGAATTGCTGGATGAACCGATCGAAATTGAAAGCAAAGAAGATAGGGTCGAAGATGAGGTCAAAGGACGTCTTGAATTCAAACATGTAAGTTTCAAATACCCAGAATCAGATGAATATGTTCTGAAAGACGTATCATTCACAATTGAACCCGGAGAAAATATCGCCCTGGTTGGCAGGACAGGGGCCGGTAAAACAACCCTGGTTCAGCTTATTCCAAGATTATTTGATCCGTCCGAAGGACAGGTGTTGATAGACGGTCATGATCTTAAGGATTGGTCGTTAGATAAGATTCGGGAATCCATTGGTTTCGTCCCACAGGAAACATTCTTATTTTCAGATACGATTGGCGATAACATTGCTTTTGGAGTAGATAATGCCTCTGAAGAACTCATAGAACTTGCAGCAGAAAAAGCTCAGGTAAAAGAGAATATTTTGGATTTTGAGAAAAAATTTCAGACTATGCTGGGAGAACGAGGAATTACTCTTTCCGGAGGACAAAAACAAAGGACAGCTATTGCAAGAGCATTGATCAAAGACCCTAAAATATTGATCTTTGATGATTCATTAAGTGCCGTTGACACAAAAACAGAGGACGCCATTTTAAAACACTTAAGGCAAGAGCTTAGCGGAAGGACAACAATTATGATTAGTCATCGCATTTCAACTATTAAAGATGCGGACAAGATCTATTATTTGGAAGATGGGAAAATAACAGAAACAGGTACCCACGAAGAACTGTTAGCTCAAGAAGGCAAATACACCGCCATGTATAACAAACAGATTCTAGAACAGGAATTGGCAGAAATTTAAATAACATAAAAAACAGGGCTAATTGTTTGAAAGCAATGCCCATAAAAATCATATCTCACGGGAGAACATAAAATGATTGTAGTACCATTAGGAGTAGCATCAGCAACACCAACAGCCGTTCGGCATTTACCATCCGTTGCATTATGGAGAGAGGGCAGTGTCTTTCTTTTCGATTGTGGTGAAAATGCTCAAATGCGCATGTTACAGGCCGGAATCAAGAGATCAAAAATTGAAGGGATCTTCATCACTCATTTTGATGTAGATCACTATTCAGGACTGCTTGGCCTGTTGGCTACCCTTCAATTACAACGAAGGGAAAAACCCCTTACCATAACCGGTCCGGTTGGCATTAAAGAATTTGTAGAGTGGAATCTTAAATTTGCGGACATTCAGCCAAATTATGAGATCATATTCCATGAGATCAAAGACGATATTGACGTTGATCGTGTGATGGATGCTGATGAATATTATGTGGAAGCCCGCCCACTAAAGCACAATAAATTTTGCGTAGGCTACCGCTTTCAGGAAAAAGACAAGCCCGGAAAAGTAGATGCTGACAAGGCTGAAAAAATGGGCATTTCCAAAGACGAGCAATACAAAGAACTTAAAGCCGGAAATGATGTTACGCTTGAAGATGGAACGGTCGTTCAGTCTTCGGATATTGTAGGACATCCGCGCCCGGGTGATAGCTTTGCTTACGTCACAGATACAGAGTACACACCAAACGCTGTGAAACTGGCAATGAATACCAACATTCTGTATCACGAAGCTACTTTTGGTAAAGACTTGGATGATAAAGCCGGAGAAACCGGACACTCATCTACAGCTGATGCAGCTCGCGTAGCCACTGAGGCACAAACAAAATTATTGGTTATTGGTCACTTCTCAGCTCGTTATACAAACGCGCACGATCTTCTTAAAGAAGCCCGTGAAGGATTCTACCCGGCATGGCTGGCAAACGAATTGCGCCCGATATTCACCGACCCAATGCACGAAAGAGGCATTATCACTCCGAAAGTTGAGATCAACGAACTGGATGACAAGTCAGGCGGTAAGAACTATAAGGGCAAGAAAAACCACAAAGGCGGAAAGAAAAAATTCCGATCCCGTAAAGGTGGACCTAACCGGGGTAAAAGTAATTATCGCGGGAACCGAAGCAGCAGTTCAAATCGTTCTGATAGCCGCGGAAGCAGTAATTACAAACGTAAGACCTACGGTAGCAGCACTTACAGTGCCAATATTAAGGATAAGAAAGATGATTCAGATTCTGAATCTTCACACCGTAACATTACTCCAAGGTCATCTTATGATGATTTTGACAGATTTTAATGAACTGAATAAGTGAGTAAATCTAAAAATTCTGAAGCCGTCGATACTACTTTAATTCGGCGGCTTTATTTTTTTCTAAAACCCTATAAGTGGTTCATTCTGTTAGCCATTGTGCTAACCTTATCAGCCTCTTATTTAGGTACGATCCGCCCTAAACTGACTCAGATCGCAGTAGATGAGTATATCGCTACGGATGATTTTGAGGGTCTGTGGTGGATCATAACCCTACTTGCCGGAGCCTTACTTGGGGAGTTTATCCTGCTTGTATTCAATACTTATATCACGCGCTGGTTTGGTCAGAACGCACTCTTCTCTTTACGTAATACCGTCTTCAAAAAGATCCAGACGCTGAATGTTCAGTTTTTTGATAAGAATCCGATCGGAAAATTGATCACCAGAACCACCAGTGATATTGAGGCCCTGAGTGAATTGCTTTCAGACGGGGTGGTGGCTATCATCGGGGACATGTTCAGGATCATTTTCATCCTGTACTTCATGTTCAGCATGAACTGGGAGCTGAGTTTGGTAACCCTAACGGTTCTGCCCATCCTGTTTTATGCTACATTCTGGTTCAAAGCAAAAGTTCGTGTTACATTTTTGGAGGTCAGGGATAAGATCGCACAGCTAAATTCTTTTGTGCAGGAGCACATCAATGGGATTGATGTGGTGCAGTTGTTTAACCGGGAGAAAAAGCAGCGCGAAAAGTTTGAAAAGATAAACGCAGGGCACAGGGATGCCTACATTGATACCATATTCTACTTTGCTATTTTTTGGCCAATCGTTGAGATCACAGCAAGTTTAGCTATGGCTTTAATTGTGTGGTACGGAGGCGCCAGAGCCCTAATGGATGGAGTGACCTTTGGTGTCTTGTTGGCATTCATTCAGTATGCGCGGCAATTCTTCCGGCCTATTCAAGGGCTTTCAGAGAAGTTCAATACCCTGCAGTCAGCACTGGCATCCTCTGAACGGATCTTCGGTGTTCTTGATACCGAGACTCAGGTTGTTGAAACGGAGAATCCTAAAACGATAAAAGACCCCAAAGGTAAGATCGAATTTGAGAATGTATGGTTTAAGTACAATGAGGGGGAAGATTACGTACTCAAAGACATTTCATTTACTGCTGAACCGGGTGAGGATATTGCCATTGTAGGTGCCACAGGAGCAGGGAAGACGACGATCATTAATTTGCTACTGAGGTTTTACGACATTGAAAAAGGAAGTATCAAAATTGATGGAGTCGATATCAGAGACCTGACGCTAAATGATCTTCGGTCTCATTTTGGGTTGGTGCTTCAGGATAACGCTCTCTTTTCCGGTACTATTCTGGATAATATCACCCTTGGGCATCCCGATATTACCAGGGAGCAGGTCATAAGTGCAGCTCACAAAGTTGAGGCTCATCGGTTCATAGAAAAACTACCCAACAGTTATGATTACGTACTAAAGGAACGGGGAGCATCCCTTTCAATGGGGCAAAGGCAACTCATTTGTTTTGTGAGAGCCCTGGTTTACAATCCCGAAATTCTTGTGCTTGATGAGGCAACTTCAAGCGTAGATTCTGAAACAGAAGCTTTGGTCACTGAATCAAGTCGCCTGATGATGCAGGGCCGAACTTCCATTGTTGTCGCTCACCGGCTTTCCACTATTCAGCATGTGGATAAGATCCT
>JAASTO010000197.1 GCA_021767245.1 Balneolaceae bacterium | reverse complement strand
TTCATTAATGATCAAAGCCAATGGAACAGCCTGATTCAGATTCATATAAAGAGGCTCTGAATCAAGTATAAGATCAATATCTTTATCAGGATCAGCCACTGTTTGTCTCAATTCTTTGAGCATAAGCTCCAGATAGTGATCGAACTCAAGTCCCGTGAAATCCTTGGCCTTGTACAGTTCTTCGTGGATCAGGGCCATCGACTTAACCCTGTTGTAGTTTGACATTAGTACCGACTTGGTCCGCTCATGATCAGATACGATTTCCTGTAGCTGTAAAAATCCGGATATGATGGCCAGATTATTTTTAACTCTGTGGTGGACCTCCTGCAGCAGTACTTCTTTTTCGCTGAGCAGGTTCTTTAATTTCCTTTGTTGTTCAACCTGATCTGAAATATCCTGACCGGTACCAAGCAGGTAGGTTTTCTCATTGTTTTTAAAACTGATGGCACTGAACAAAAACGGGACTTTACTTCTATCTTTTCTTGTCAAGTCGGCTTGGATAGGGCCAGTTTCCCCATTCATGATCTTATCAATATGCTGTCGAATTCTTTGAACGTCATCTCCCTGAAAGAAATCCAAAGGCGACAACATCTCTATTTCCTCATTTGTGTAACCTGTATTTTTTAACAGGTTCTTGTTCCAACGGATGAGATTCATATCCTCATCAAACATGTAAAAGTCTATAGGCAGGGCATTGATGATAGCATCACTCAGCTTCTTCTCTTCCCGAACGCTTGCTTCAACCTGTTTACGCTGGGTAATATCCTGTAATGTGATCAACCATTTTCCATATTTCTTGATGGTATTTACCTCGAGGTGCACCTTTACCCCATTGTGATCAAGAATCATGGTTTCCATCTTGAATGGTTCCTGAGCCCCATTTTCATTCCAGGCTTTCAATTCATTCAGATAATTCCAGTCCGGATATAACTCAAAGAGTGTTCCGTGTCTATCACCCAGAAGTATTCGTTTCAGGAGGTCAGTTCCGTTTGAGTTTGTATGTATGATTTTATGGTTGGCCGGATCCACGATGAGCATGGCTTCCACAGAGGCTTCCAGAAAAGCAGTGAGTGTCTCCAGATCCTTGTTCTTCTTTTTAAGCTCCAATCTGGCCTGTATTTCACTGGCTATGATCTTCAGAGCGTTGAATTGTGACTCAGACAGTCGCTTTGGTTCGGTTCCTAACACACATACCGTACCTAAATTATACCCGTTTGTTTTAATATTGAAACCGGCATAAAAACGAACGTTAGGACTTTCAACCACAAAGGGAAGCTCCCTGAAAGTCTCATTTTCTAAGGTATCCTCAACTATCAGATGGGTATCATTTTGAACTGTGTGATGACAAAATGAGATCTCTCTTGGAGTTTCCTTTATATCATTTCCATAATTCGCTTTACTCCAGGTGCGGGTTTCATCAATAAAATTGATCTTACCAAAGGGAACCCCACAGATCTCAGCGGCTAACTGAACTAACCTGTCAAATTCCTCCTCTTCGGGAGTATCAATGATCTCATAATTATGCAATGTTTGTAAACGCTGCTTCTCTTTCATTTTGGACGAACCTTGGGTATCCATATAACCGATCGGGTTTTATCTAAATACATTGTGATCACAAAAAATAGGAATTATCGCTCGGGTTTTTGCTTAGAAGCGTCTAATACTATCTAAAACAGCTGGATAAAGGGAATCCGAGGTTTTCAAATCGGGAATTGAATCAATTCTGATCAGGGAGTCGATTTCTAAACCAATTGGGTCGGGTACTGATCTCAAAACAGTATCCGGTTTGGGTTCAGGCAAAAAAGAAAGACCACTGAGCTGTTCCATATTTCTGAGTATCCACAAGCTTCTTTCCCTAACATACTCTGATGCAGGTTTAGGCTCTATAAGTTTTGGATTTGGCAGAACTGTGGCCATCCGGGCAGATTCTTCAGGAGTTAATTGAGCAGGTGATTTCCCATAGTAAAATTCAGAAGCTGTACTCACTCCAAACATACCCGGACCAAATTCTGCAATATTCAAATACACTTCCATGATCCGTTCCTTGGTCCATAGCAGCTCCAGAAGTACCGCTATCCCAGCTTCAATCCCCTTTCTGAAATAACTTTGTGCCGGCCACAGAAATAAATTCTTAGCAACCTGCTGGGTGATCGTACTGGCTCCACGAATACGCCCACTCTTTTCTTTTTCTTCGAGGGCCTTATCTATAGCAGCCAGGTCTAATCCCCAATGCGAGTAAAAACGCTGATCTTCGGATGCAATGACCGCCAGTTTAAGATGCTCCGGAAGTTCATTTGTTGGAACCCATGTCTGTCTTAGATCATATCGTTCTTTACCAAGTCCTTCCCAATTTTCCTGCAAAGTAAATGCTGTAAAAGGAGGTTCAAGCCATCGGAGCAAGAGCACCAATACCATAAACCAAAACGACCATCCTAACAATACACCCCCATTATTTTTAGATAATATTTGAAAAGTGTCTGGTTCTTATCGGTATTCAGTTGTTTATTCTCCATTTCTACTAATAAACACTTGCTCTTTATTCAACTTTTTAAAACATTTACAAATATCGTTAAATCTATATCATAATCGGGAATAAACTTACAACGCCATGCATAGAGAGATAAAAAATCAGGGACAAGGAATATTATTCGAGAATTCCTTTTTGGAACCCCTAACCAAAGCTCCACCAATCGTATCTGCCATAACGTACTCTACCCTTGGAATTGTTTTGCTATATATTGGCATCCAACGAGCGGTTGTTGATCAATTTTGGGTCGGTGCCTCGATATTTGTTTTTGCCCTATTCTTCTGGACATTTTTCGAATACTTCGCACACCGGTATTTGTTCCACATTGATGAATACTTCCCGGATTCAACTTTTGCCCAAAAGCTTGCTTATACCCTGCATGGTGTGCACCACGAGTATCCTCGTGACACAGAACGGCTCATCATGCCCCCCGTTCCCGGGCTCATGATCCTGGGATTGTTATACATGGTCTATCTGCTGATCATGGGAGAATTTGTGTATCTGTTCCTGCCGGGCTTCATTCTGGGGTATTTGCTGTATACCCGAATACACTACAAGACTCACACCACACCGGTGCCTTCTTATTTGAAATCGAATTACAAACACCACGCCCTGCATCATTATAAATACCCTGAAAAAGCCTTCGGTATCTCCACAACTCTTTGGGATCGGGTGTTTAGAACGATGCCTCCGGAGTGATAAGCTCATTCAATGATCGGATCAGGTACGGAAATCTCTAATCTTCGATCTGATCCAGGTCATCATTTTCAGTTAATGATTCCGGTAGCTGTTTAGATGTCTTGGCTCCCAATTTTCTGATCATTTCAGCCTGACGAACCAGGTTACCTGCCCCCGTTGAAAGTCGGCCCATGGCCTCGTCATAGCTATCCTGAGTTTGGCGAATACGCTGCCCAATATCTTCCATACTCTCTACAAAAAGCACAAACTTATCGTATAATGCCCCGCCTCTTTTAGCAATCTCCATGGCATTCTTGTTCTGATATTCTTGTTTCCATACACTATCTATCGTTGCCAGGGTAGCCAGTAACGTAGAAGGACTCACGATCACGATATTCTGATCAAAGGCTTCATAATACAGGTTCGAATCATACTGTAACGCTGAGCTGAAGGCCGGTTCTATGGGAATGAATAGTAATACAAAATCCGGACTTTTAGCACCGTGGATCTGCTCGTAATTCTTTCCACTCAACCCTTTTACATGGGCACGGATCGAGTTGACATGTTCTTTCAGATACTGCTGCTGTTCCTTCCCATCATCTGATGAACTGAATTTCTCATAGGCTTTCAAAGAGACCTTTGAATCAATGACCATATATTTCTCATCCGGTAAATACACAACCACATCCGGTTTATTGTGACCCATTCCGTCTTCTTTCGAAAATCCTTTTTGGGTTTCGTACTCACGACCTTTGGTTAACCCTGAACGCTCGAGTATCCTTTCCAGGATCACCTCACCCCAATCTCCTACCGCTTTGTTATCTCCTTTCAGAGCTTTGGTTAAGTTTTTTGCATCCTCACTCATGGTCTTGTTGAGCTCCATCAAGTGCTTCAATTCCTGCTTCAGGGAACCGCGGGCTTCCACTTCGTCTTTATGGGTTTCTTCCACTTTCTTTTTGAAGGCTTCCAGTTTTTCACCCAGCGGATTCAACAGCTGATCGATCTGTTCTTTATTCTGCCTGGTGAATTTCTCCGATTTCTCTTCTAATATCTTATTCGCGAGATTTTCGAATTGCGTGGTGAGTTGTTCCTGCATTTCTGCAAGCTCTTTCTTTTGTTCGTTGAGCCGCTCCTGCAGGTTTCTGTAATCAGCCTCGCGGGAAGCCAGTTTCTTATCCAGCTCATTGGCTCTTTCTCTCTCAGCCTTTAACTCCTGTTCGCCTTTAGCCTGAAGTTCACTGAAGCCTGTTTCCATTTCTTCCAGCTGTTTATTCAGGCTGATATTCCGCTCCTCCAATCGGGAACTTTCAGATTTCGATCTAAAGTGAGCGATCGCAAAACCGGTAATTCCCCCGATAATAATGCCGGCTAGTACCAATAAATATTCCATGCGTTAGTTCTTTGTATTTCTGTTTTTCCTTTATTCTTTGGAAATATACGAATGATGAGTGACACATCATGTCACTGTAAGTGCTACTGCTTTCGACCTGATGGAAAGATATTTACCAGGGTATATCAAGTTTTGATATTCTTGAGTTGTAAAGATCTTCTAACTGGGATTTGGTTTCCTTATCAAGCTT
>JAASTO010000033.1 GCA_021767245.1 Balneolaceae bacterium | reverse complement strand
ATCCGTACAGGAGGACACACACCCGGGCATCAGATCGTGAAGATTCAGGATGCCGGAGAAACCGCCTATTTCCTGGGAGATCTCATTCCAAGTGAGTTTCATTTGAACCATTATGCTATGCGAAAAATGGATGTGAATGCCATCGAATCAAAAAAGGCTAAAACATTGATCTTGCGTCAGGCTCTCAAAGAAAATGCGGTGTTATTATTTTATCATTCACTACATGCCAAAGCCGGTAAACTGGTACTGAATCAAAGTAAAAAGTTTACGCTTAAAGACATTCGATAGATGATTCAATCGCATTAACTGCCTATATCTTTTTCAAGATTTGATAAATATCCTGTTTCCTTTTCAATAATATCAGGTCAATAATTTATCATCTAAGAGTTTACCGGCAAATGAAGCGCATTTCACTTCTATTTTTTTTTATTGTTGTACCTTTTTTTGCTGTTGCACAGACTGTCACTGTCAAAGATGCAGAAACAGGTGAGCCTTTACCAGCAGTTACCATAAGCAGTGAGAACCCAACCTATTTCATTACAACCGACGAAAATGGGCAGGCATCGATCTCCCGATTTAAAGACATAAATCGGATACAGATTCGTATGTTGGGTTACCGTACTCTTATTCGTAGTTATTCCTCAATTGCGGTTGATAACTTTGAAATATTTATGCAAGCTGTAGCATTTGACCTAAATGAGATGGTTGTATCAGCTAACCGGTGGTCACAAAGTTCATCCAATGTACCATCTAAAATTTCTTCGGTAAGTCCTGAAGATGTCAGATTACAGAATCCCCAAACAGCCGCTGATCTGCTCAATTTATCGGGTGAGGTTTTCATACAAAAAAGTCAGCAAGGCGGAGGCAGCCCCATGATCCGAGGGTTTGCTACCAACCGCTTACTTTACACCATTGATGGCGTGCGCATGAACACAGCTATCTTTCGCGGAGGCAATATTCAAAACGTGATCTCTCTCGATCCTTATGCTATTCAAAGTACGGAAGTCCTGTTTGGCCCCGGTTCAGTGATCTACGGGAGTGATGCCATTGGTGGTGTAATGAGTTTTACGACACTCACTCCAGCACTCTCCAAAGATGACAAAATAACTTCTAATTTAGGAGCGTCCATTAGATATTCTTCAGCCAACAATGAAAATACGGGGCATATTGACCTGAGTGTAGGCTCCGGAAAATGGGCCATTTTAAGTAGCCTTTCCCATCATGATTACGGTCACTTACGCCAGGGAAGCAATGGACCTGATGATTACATAAAAACATACTACGTGGAACCCGGCCTGAATAACGATGAAGTGATCCTGCAGGATGATCCTTTGATGCAGATCCCTACGGCCTACTCCCAGTTGAATGCCATGCAAAAGATACGGTTCAAGGCTTCTGATAAGCTCGAATTCAATTATGGATTCCACCTTTCTGAAACCACTCCATATGGTCGCTATGATCGCCACAACCGGATCAGAAATGATCTCCCGCGTTACGGAGAATGGAATTATGGGCCTCAAAAATGGATGATGAATCATCTTAAGACAGATTATGTGAATCAGAATCTTTTATTTGATAACCTGAGTCTGAGCCTGGCACACCAGGTGTTTGAGGAAAGCAGGATCAGCCGTGATTTGAATAGCTCAACCCGTGAGATACGCGTTGAGGATGTGTATGCTTATTCAGCTAATGTCGATTTTTTAAAGATCATCAGTGAAAGAAATACTCTGTACTACGGATTTGAGTACGTCCAAAATGATGTTGATTCCAAAGGGATCAATGAAGAGATCTTTAGCGGAGATAAACAATCCGGTCCCTCACGTTATCCTCAGGCGATGTGGCAATCGGCTGCGGCCTATGTTAATAATGAATTTGAAGTATCAGACCTGCTGACCCTTCAGGGCGGACTTCGATACAATCAGATCATGATCGATGCCGATTTTAACACTGATTTTTATCCTTTCCCTTTTGAAGAAGCGAACTTAAATAACGGATCCCTCACAGGAAGCATTGGAGCCGTACTTCGCCCTTCCGACAGCTGGATCATCAGTACCAATCTTTCCACTGCATTTCGGGCACCTAACGTAGATGATATCGGTAAGATCTTTGATTCTGAACCGGGTGCTGTCGTGGTTCCTAATCCGGATTTAAAACCAGAGTATGCCTACAATGCTGATCTGGGAATTGCCCATACCTTCGGAGATTTTTTGAAAGCAGATGTAACCGGTTACTACACGATCCTGGAAGATGCCATCGTGCGCAGAAATTACAGCCTGAATGGATCTGATAGTTTAATGTATGATGGAGTCATGAGTCGTGTTCAGGCCCTTCAAAATGCGGCTGAAGCCCATGTGTACGGAGTACAGTTTGGTATTGAGGCTAACCTTTCGTCAGAATTGGGTCTAAGCTCAGACATAAACTTCCAAAAAGGCGAAGAAGAGCTTGATGATGGCAGCAGCAGTCCATCCAGACATGCAGCGCCCTGGTTTGGAGTTACCAGACTGACTTATGAACTCCCGAAACTTACCCTTGAACTCAACTCGCAATATCAGGGAGAGAAATCCCATGATGATCTTTCCGTGAGTGAACAGGGTAAGACCGAGATCTACGCACTTGATAATAATGGAGACACCTACTCCCCGGCATGGTACACCTTAAATTTTAAGGCATTATATCAACTGGGAACAAACTATAGTATCACTGCCGGACTTGAGAATATTACGGATCAGCGCTATCGCCCATACAGTTCCGGTGTATCTGCTCCCGGTAGAAACTTCATTATCTCTCTGAGTGTCAATATCTGATCACTCAAAAACTCGCCCGATATGAAGACACTGATATTGATCCTAATTTCATTGATGCTAATTGGGTGTGTGCAAAAGAATCAGAGTAATGATGCTGAAGTTCCAGAGGCTATCCCTGACGATCATACATCACAAAATACTCTTGATTGGTATGGCAGCTATTCAGGTCTGTTACCCTGTGCCTCGTGTGAAGGCATCAAAACCACACTTGTTTTGAATAGAGGTAGCTCGTATTCTCTAACCTTGACCTACCTCGGCGAAAGTGAACCGAATACCTTTGAAAGGCAAGGATCCTATAGCTGGAGTGAAGCCGGCAACACCATCACCCTGAAAAATGAGGAAGCTCCAAATCAATATTTTGTGGCTGAAA
This sequence comes from Balneolaceae bacterium, assembly GCA_021767245.1. GTDB lineage: Bacteria > Bacteroidota > Rhodothermia > Balneolales > Balneolaceae > Gracilimonas. The sequence continues at coordinate 14,551 of JAASTO010000033.1, read as the reverse complement.
ATTATATCGCAAAGCTGGATATGGAAGGAAACCGTGTAACCGTTGACCTTGCAAACAAGTATATTTTAAAAAAAAGATTAAAAGTACCCTATTAAACAAAACGACATGCTGAAATCTTTTCAGGAAGAACATCCCTCTATCTTTAATGCCATTATAATTGGTACACCTTCCATTATCATTTTTTTACTGATCATTGTAACCGATCCCTTTGAGTTTAGCACGCTTGAATTAGCAAACCGCCTCATAGTTTTTGTAATGATATTCATCCTCTCCTTATTTGGCGGAATACTGTTTGGCGGTTTAGTCAAGTGGATGATGTCTCGTTCCGTTAGATAGTCCTTAATAAGAAAGACGGCCTGACAAGCTTAAAACTTACAGACCGTTCTAAATACAATTAAACTCTGTTTACTGATCACTGCTAACTGATCACTGTAAACTACTTATTCATAGAGATCAGGAATTCTTCATTATTCTTGGTCCCTTTGATCTTCTCGAGCAGGAAGTCCATGGCTTCATACGGACTCATGTTCGTCAGGTATCGACGAAGCAGAACCACTTTCTCACGCTCGGCTTCTGAAACCAGCAGTTCTTCGCGGCGCGTTCCACTTCTGAAGATATCGATGGCCGGATAGAGACGCCTTTCTGAGATTCGGCGATCCAGGTAGATCTCCATGTTACCGGTTCCTTTGAACTCTTCAAAGATCACGTCATCCATACGTGAGCCGGTGTCGATAAGAGCGGTAGCCATGATAGTTAGAGAACCACCATTTTCAATATTTCTGGCAGAACTAAATAGTTGTCTTGGAGCCTTCAGTGCTTCTGAATCAACACCACCACTCATTGTGCGGCCTTTGTTGGAAGCTACAACGTTATAGGCTCTGGCAAGTCTGGTGATGGAATCCATGAGCATCAATACATCATGCCCGCTTTCAACGAGGCGTTTGGCTTTTTCAAAAACGATCTCAGCCAATCCAATGTGGTTTTCCGGCTTTTCATCGAAGGTTGACGCAACCACTTCTGCATTTTTAACGGTGCGTTCCATTTCGGTTACCTCTTCAGGACGTTCATCCACCAAAACGATCAGGATCTTGGTATCGGGATGATTCGCAGCCACTGCATTTGCGATATTACGCAGTATGGTGGTTTTACCTGTCTTGGGTTGTGCTACGATCAACCCTCGCTGCCCTTTACCAACGGGAGCAAAAAGATCGATCAATCGGGTGGTGTGTTCAGTCGGCTCAAACTCCAGGCGGTAACGCTGGTCGGGGTGAACCGGAAGCAGATCCTCAAAATCCTGGCGATTATCCATATCATGTGGAATACGGCCATTGACGCCTTCAATACGCAAGAGCGCAAAATAACGCTCCCCAACTTTAGGCGGGCGTATCACACCAATCACGCAATCGCCCTGCTTCAAACGGAACCGCTTGATCTGTGAAGGTGATACATAGATATCATCCGGACTCGCTTTGTAATTGTAATTCACTGAACGCAGGAACCCATAGCCATCCGGCAGGATCTCAAGAGTTCCTTCATTAAACAGATACGGCCCCAGATCAGGCTCAAGCTCTTTTATGCGTTCAGCCAAAGTACTTGCGTCAGACTCAGGCAATTTATTGTGTTCATGCCCTGCCCTGCGCTTTTTATTCTTATGCTGATGCTTCTTTTTCGACTTTTTATCATCGTTCTCATTCTTTTTCTTGTATGAGACGATATGGTCCTGACTGCCATAGGATTTTAGTTCCGAATCCTTTTGAGTGGAATCACTCCCATCTTCATTTTTCTGTTTGGCAGAGGATTTCGGTGCATCAGATGATTGAGCTTTTTCACGAATACTCTCGATCAGCTGAACTTTACGAATTCCGGTAACCCGTTTAATACCAATAGATTTTGCAATGGTTTGTAACTCGTGAAGCTTTTTACCCTCTAAGGATTCCAACTCCCCGGCCGAGATTCCGGCAGTTTGATTATCTGACATAAAATGTGGCTGTTAAAAATATATGATTCTTACTGAATTTTGGGGTGAACATCGTGCCAACTGTTGTACCAAGCGGCGGTAAAGGATATTCAATCAGGTAAGGATATTAGCGATGTATAGTTATGATACGTTTTGTGTCCATCGCCTAACGATGGGATAAAAGTAAAAACTTCCCATAAAAATTACTAACTCTGACTTCAATTCATTTAAAATAATTCCTGCGTTGCTTTCATCCATCCGCAAGGTAGAGATCTGTTTCTTAATATCGTCAAATTTAGCGGCTCTTTCTCCGCTTTGTTCTACAAAATACCGTCTGCCAAAATCCCTGAAATTATCCAGGAAATCTGCAGTTACCTTGTCTTTCATGGCTGAGAACACAAGAACGGTTTCTTCGGGCGATTTCAGCTCTTTAACTGCGTTCAACGATGAATTCAGGGCATCCTTGTTGTGTGAACCGCTGAAATACCAGTCATATTTCGGGTGAATTTTTTCGAACCTGCCCGGTGCCCCTTTAAAGTTTTCAATGGCCGTTTTAAAAGTTGAATCATTCACGGGATATTGACTATACAGAATTTCTTTGGCCTCCCAAACCATTGCTATATTCCACATATTGATGGATTCCCTGAAATGAGTGATAAACGAAATTCCCGGTTTATTGAGCGTAATAACCCCATCATTCCACTCAGGTTGAGCAGATCTTGCGTATGCAATTGGAGCTTTTCTTTTGTGAGCTGTTGCTTCACAAATCTGTTCAGCGGCTTCAGGCAGTTTCCCAATGATAACGGGAGTCGAATTTTTAATGATCCCTACCTTTTCACTTGCGATCTCCTCGAGGCTATCTCCCAGAATGTCCTGATGGTCGAGCCCCACACTGGTTATGACAGATAGCAATGGGTGAATGACATTAGTTGAGTCCAGCCGCCCTCCCAATCCGGTTTCAATGATCGCCAGATCCACCTCCATTCTCCTGAAATACCAAAAGGCAATAACGGTACTTATCTCAAAGTAGCTGAGTCTAATATCCTCAAGATGATTGCCCCATGCATTGAAAAATTCAAGCAGTGCTTCATTCGGTATCTCTTCCATGTCAACCCTGATCCGTTCGTTATAACGGATCAGATGGGGAGACGTAAATAAGCCTGTGGAATAACCGGCTTCATGATATACCGTTTCAAGTAAATATCCGGTAGTACCTTTACCATTGGTACCTGCGATATGAACAGCTGGCAGTTCCCGGTGAGGATTTCCGATCAGGTCAAGGAAAGCGAGCAGGTTATCAAACGTGAAGTTCGCTGCACTGGCACCTGAATCCTGAAATTTTGGAATTTGATCCAGAAACGCCCAAACCTCCTCAATGCTTTTGAATCGGTTCATGGTTTCAGGTGCTCGTCTTTGTAATTTTGAAAAGCTTTTTTCAATTCCTGAATTAATGGGTCACCGGTTTTGAATATTGCTTCATCAATGGAGTGCACCTCCTGTATTTCTATCAATGAATTAGTGCAAAAAACAGCCGTTGCTTCATACAGAGAATCTGGTTCAAACTGCCCAATCTTTATCGGATGTCCCATTTTACCCAAAAGATCTATGATGATCCCTCTGGTAATACCCGGTAGAATATCACAATTCTCTGATGGAGTATAGACCTCGTCGCCTTTTATCCAAAACAGAGTGGAAATGGTCGTTTCACTTACAAAACCATTGACTGTTAACATAACAGCATCATCTTTTTGACTCTTATTAGCCTCCTGTGCAGCCTTAATGTAATTGAGGCCATTACTCAGCTTATATCTTCTTTCAAGTGCTTCTGAGGGAATACAGCGCGTTTGGGCTGTCATTAGATCAAGGGGTGCGGTTGACCGATCATATTTACTCACTTGTATCATCCTGGAGGATGTTTTTGAAGTACTTATGTAACCACGCCCGCCTTCTCTCCAGAATTGTATTCGAACCATCGCCTCATCATCAACCAAATGATTGGCTTCAATGACATTTTTGACCTCCTTCTTCAGTTCATCTGATTTGACCGGCATTCCAAGATCAAGGTAGGCTAATCCCCCCTTCAGTCTATCCATGTGATCTTCCCATTTCAGGAATCTGCTTTTATAACTTTTGAGGGTCTCAAAGCAGCCATCACCATACATCATCCCACGGTTTTCGGGTGTGACAATTGCCTCACTGCCTTTAACAAGTGAGCCATTCAATGATATGTAATGGTCATTTTTCATTTACATATACTTTCAGGGAATCATAACCAACCCCTTTTTGGTAACCGACCTGAGAATGAATCACATCTGAGTTCTCATCAAAAACAATGTAACTGGGATAGCCCGGTACCTTTAGATCATTGAATAACCCGGTTCCATCGGTGTATAAAAATTCAGGGTAGATCTGATCTTCCGGCAGGGACTCTTCAGCATCCTTGACCAAAGCTGCAACCACCTGTAATGAATCTGCTTCATGCTGAACCATTTCGATCTCTCTCATCATCAATTCCGACTTCTCTGACCAGCTGGCCCAAAACACCAGAACGGATTTCTTCCCCTTCAGATCACTGATGCGTACGGAATCCGGTTCACCAATAAGTCGCATATATGTGGTGGTCAGAGAGTCCGATTGTACTAAATTCTCTCTGAAGCGTTCATGTTGTTTGCTGTTAAAATGGAAGGACGAGTACACTATGACCAACATGGTGATCACACCAATGGAGATCATAAATGGAACAAACTGTTCTTGTTTGAGACGCATAAATTTTTTGTTTTGAAGATAGAGAAGTTTCTACTTCAAAATGCCGGCTGAAATAGGATTTATGGGAATATCAGTCACTGAGAAATTATCCGCGGTCAACAGGTCCCTGATTTCGCTTTTATTGACCCATTTGGAAATATCCAGCACTAGAGACTCATCTGAACGGTTTAAAATGATGATGATCTTATCATCTTCAAAAACCCGTTCAAAGATCACCCACTTTAATTCCGGATCGTGTGCTAAGATGTTAGCGGTTCCCTTCAATAAAGCCGGCTCTGAATTTCTTAGCTCAGCCAGTGACTGATAATAACGGTATAAATCTGAATCAAAATTATTGTCATCTGCCGGGCGGTTTTCTTCAAAAGGATGGTGGGTTTCCGGTTCATAGTCCATATCCTCCCACACCATCGGTTTTCTGTCATCGGGATCATCCGCTCCCCACATACCGGCTTCGGTTCCGTAATAGATCATGGGAGCTCCCTGCCAGGTAAACTGAAACAATGCTACCAGTTTTTGAAGCTTTCTTTCATCAGCATTGGGTTTTCGCACCTTAAATCCATCTCGTGGGTGACTTTCTCCCTCATATTCAATGCCTTGATTGACGGTAAATGAAGCTAGTCGAGCAGTATCGTGGCTGTCCATCAGGTTTTGAAGTACATGCCCGGCTCCTTCCGGATAATCTTTATGAATCTGCTCCAATCTTTTTACAAATTCATCAGTGGTGATCTTATCGTCGATCAGGAAATCCTTGGCAGCATAAGCAAACCGGTAGTTCATCACCGAAGTAAACATATCTGCGTTGATGTATTCCCTGGCTTTTTCTGTCCAGATCTCTGCCACCGTAATGGCTTCCGGGTTGATCTCACGCACCAAAGCATGCCACTCCTTCCAGAATTCTTTACCCACTTCTTCGGCTACATCCAGCCGCCAGCCATCAATGCCATCCGAAGGATCGCCATCTCCATTGGGATCCATCCAGCGTTTTGTGACTGCAAAAATATGATCTCTGACCGCCTCCATCAGGGTTCCGTTTTGTTCTTGGAATACCGGAAGTCCTTTAAAGCCCCACCAGCCTTTGTAATCAAATTCGTTGGTATCAGGTGTAGCCGGTTCATCAAAAGCATTCACGATGTACCAGTCTTTGTAGGGGGAATTCTCCTGATTTTCTACCAGATCCTGAAAGGCCCAGAATTCCGTACCGGTGTGATTCCAAACCCCATCAATAACCACTTTAAGATCTCTTTTATGCGCTTCATCAATGAGTGTAAGGAATAATGAATCCGCTGAAGTCCATGTCCAGGTTGAGGGATCTCCCGGATCTTCAGATTCAAACTGAGCCACATCCCCTTCTGGGTCAGGCCCAAAATTACGGTCAATATGATGGTAATAGGATGCATCATATTTGTGCATGGACTGGGCATCAAAAACGGGATTAAAATAGATGGCTCCAACTCCCAGATCTTTTAAATAATCAAGCTTATCGATCACACCCTGTAGGTCACCTCCATACCTTCGTTCTCTTACAATCGCATAAAAATCATCACTTGCGTTCACTTCCCAGGCATCTCGTTTGTACCAATCCTGTGTCCATTCGGTGATCTCCCATCCCTCCGGCCCTCTTGCTCTTTCCCGGTCATGCTGATTATTGGGATCCCCATCCCTGAAACGCTCAGGAAATATTTGATACCAGACTACACCTTCTGCCCATTCGGGAGCATTATAAGTTGCTTTCTCATCCGGTTTGTCTTGTATTGCACACGACCATAGAAATACGGAAGAAAGTATACATGCTATTGCGATCAACGTTCTTTTCATTATCAAGAATTGTATGGAGAAATTAGGTTTAATGGATTTCCTGAGCGATCCCGATAAATATGGAAGTCATAATCCAGAGTGATAATTTTGGATTTCTTTGGATCTTCAATAATTGAAAGAAGGCTTAAATCACCCAGAGAAGTTTGAATGTCACTATACTTTAACACTTCTTCATGGATATAGCGAAGGTTTCTCGGATAGGACTCTTCTACTTGAATGAATCCTTCCTCAATAGTTTGAAAGAGTCCGGAAACACCTTTTGGTACTTTTTTCAAAATATGAAAAGCTTCAGCAACAATAATTGAGGTGGTGACTAAATTTTCCTCAATTTCACCGATTCGTTCCGAAGTCCAAAAGTGATGTTTATCCCTTTTACTTAGAATTGCTACTATTGGTCCGGCGTCTATATAGACTGTCTTTACCAAAGTCTTCCATATATTTAGGGTTAGTGGAAAGATCTGTTGGTCCGTCTTCTATAATTCCTACGAGATGTTGCATCCGATCCAGCAACGAACCAGGTTTCGGTTCAACTTCATACTCCATCATCTCTTCATTTACAAGACTTAAGATCAATTCTTTTTGAGATAGCCCTTTCCTTTTAGCCAGCATTTTGATCTTGGCCTTTTCCTCGGGGCTAAGCTTCATACCGAACCAGACAATGTCTTTTTTATTTTTGTCTTTCTTGCTCATTGCTCTCGAATTATTTCTCGTTGCAACGAAATTAATAATTTATTGCAACTTCTTCTAATCCTGGGCATTTAAGCTTTGTCAACTTGCTCATCCACATCGTCCACAAAGTACATCGTGGCTGCAGCGATGAACAGTACGATCCCTCCAAGTACGAGGGCAAAAACGGCCTCACCTCCAAAGTAGGCTCGTGTTACATACCCTAATACGGTGGCCGCAATGAGCTGTGGAAGTACGATAAAGAAATTAAAGATCCCCATATATAATCCCATCTTTTTAGCAGGAATTGAGCCGGCCAGAATGGCATACGGCATCGCCAGAATGGATGCCCAGGCTATACCAACTCCAACCATAGATACGATCATCATCATGGGGTCAGAGATAAAGTAGATCATGATGAGTCCGGCTCCACCCAGCATCAATGAAATGGCATGCACCCATTTACGACTTAGCAGTTTGGCCATAGGTGCCAACCCAAACGCAACGATTGCTGCAATTCCGTTGTAAACTCCGAACATAAGACCAACCCAGTCTGCCCCTTCGTTATAAAGAGCCGATGTGGTATCACTGGTTCCATATATATGGGATGTAACCGCTGCGGTTGTGTAGATCCATAAGGCAAACAAAGCAAACCAGGAGAAAAACTGAACCAGAGCCAACTGTTTCATGGTTTTTGGCATATGAATGAAATCGTGCATTACCACCACCAAGCCTTGATCGGTTTTTCCGGATCGTTGCAGAAATCCTGCTACCATCATCACCAAACCAACCACCGTTATACCACCGGTTGCTACATACACTTCCTTGTCTAATCCATAGTGATAAGTCAACCATGTGGTCACCGCTCCAAATAGAGCTGATACTATCCCAATTACAACTTTCTTCTGTCCATCACCGGCTTCAATAGGTACTTCTCTGAGAGCATTTTTATCCTCGATATCCTCTTTTTCGGCATCTTCAAATGCCTTCAGTTGCTCAGGAGTGTATTCTTTGGTCTTGCTTACTGTCCAGACCACCGCCCCAATGAATGCAATGGCACCCAAATAAAAAGACCATTTTACAGATGGCGGGATCATTCCTTCCGGGGCGGTATTAGCTACACCAAACCAGTTGTTTAACATCCAAGGCAATGCTGAGGCGACTACAGCTCCGGTTCCAATAAAGAAACTCTGCATGGCAAACCCTTTGGTCCGCTGTTCGGAAGGCAGCATGTCACCAACAAAGGCACGGAATGGCTCCATTGAAATATTAATGGAAGCGTCCATGATCCAAAGCATACCGGCTGCCACCCATAGAACCGACGAATTAGGCATGATGATCAATGCAGCCGAGGCGGCAATTGCTCCAAATAAAAAATAAGGTCGCCTTCTGCCCAGTCGTGTCCAGGTTCGGTCACTGAAATAACCGATAATAGGCTGAATGACCAGACCGGTCAGCGGTGCTGCGATCCACAAAATGGGGATATCATCAACATTGGCTCCCAGCGTCTCAAAGATCCGGCTCACATTGGCGTTTTGCAGCGCAAATCCAAATTGAATTCCCAGAAATCCAAAGCTCATATTCCAAATTTCCCAGAAACTGAGCTTTGGTCTTTTATTTAAAAGTTGGTCAGACATAAGCCGAATATTTTTAAATTATTGATTTACTATTTGTAATTAAAATTATGCAGAATGACCCATCTGACGGATATCATGACTGATGAATCGGGTCTGTCACAAAAAATATCTGGTAAAACTAAATGGTCTAAGGCACTTTTACCTCCAAACCATAAACGTGTAATCAATTAATCATTCGCGATCAGCAACCATGAATTTGGTGCCACTTCAAAATAACCATTCTCTGTCGGTGGCAATTGTTCTGAATAGATCTCATAGGTTGATGCATCAACCGGAATCTCATAATCCTCGAGTGGCACATTAATAGATTCCGTGCTGTTATTCAAATACACAAAGACCCAATCATCACCTTTTACCCTTTTGTAGGCATAAGTTTGTTCGGGTGATTCGAAGATATTCAAGTCACCTCCATACTGTCCATTCCACAACGCTTCATTGTCTTCCTTAAGCTGAAGAAGCATCGTATAAAATGCCTGATACTCATAATCCTTCCACTCAATTTCATCTTTCTCAAAAAACTCAAGTTGCTTATCAAGATTTGATTCCTGTCCATTATAGATCAAAGGCATACCGTCTATGGTAGCAGACAGTACCGCGAAGTTCTCAAAGTTGTCTCCATACATTCCGGGATCTGTGCCGTTCCAGGAGTTCTCATCATGGTTGGTGGTGAAATACATGCGGTAAGCACTTTCAGGGAATTTGGTTTCTTCCACTTCCATCAGGCTGTCAAGCGTACCAAAATCATCATTACCGGCAGCAATTTCCCGGATGATATGTGCATAGCTCCAGGCATAAGTCATATCAAAGGCCTCATGCATTTCAGGTCCTTCATCTTCTGCCAGCATGAATACCGGCTTGATATCATCCAATTTGGCACGTACACCCTTCCAGAAATCAAGTGGAACCATGCCAGCTACATCACAGCGATAACCATCCACACCAAAATTGCGAACCCAGTATTCCATGGCATCGGTCATAGCCGCCCTCATTTCCTCATTTTCATAATCCAACTGAATCACATCTGTCCAGTCAGTTCCTCTTGGTGGAATAAAATTGCCGTTTTCATCCAGTTCATACCAATCCTTGTTTTCTGTCCATGGATTATCCCATGCAGTATGATTGGCTACCCAATCGATGATCACTTTCATTCCCAGATCATGGGCTTCACTAACCAAAGCTTTGAAATCTTCTTCTGTTCCAAAATTAGGATTAACGGCTTTGTAGTCTTGAATTGAATAATAACTACCCAAAGGACCTTTGCGGTTCTTCTCCCCGATTGGATGAATAGGCATCAACCAAAGAATATCAACGCCCATGGCTTCAAGACGTGGCAGGTCTTCACGGAAGGCATTGAAGGTCCCCTCTTCTGAATACTGCCGGATATTCACTTCATAAATGCTGGCATTCTTACTCCATTCAGGATGAGCCGTAATGGCATCAATTTGTGCTTCATTGGTATCAACCTCAGGAGCGGCACAAGATGACAGCATCAGCGTGGAAATGGTTATAAAAGCTAAAAACAGGTTTTTAAATCGATTCATGAGTGTTTTGTGTAATGGTTGTTGATAAATTTTTTAGCAAGCAAATTGCAGAACCTGCGAGCGTCCTCAAGATCTCGCAGCGTTCGGTTAAAAGTATCTTCGTCGTTTTTCGCAACGCTCGCAGGCCCTATGGACACTTCGAGGTTGCTAACCTTCTTAATCTTGATTCACAATCACAAAGTTAAAATTTCAAATGCATTGGATGGAAGCGTTACATATAATCTTCCATTTTCAACACGGAAATCATGGCCAAAATGGGCTTTCAGATTTGTGTAATCAAATTCATCCCTAAGCTGTATGTCAATTTCTTGTGCAGAATCAGCTTTATTAAAAACCACAATGGACTGATCTTCAAAGTAGGCCCTTGAGTACGCTAACTGATCTTCACCTACGGTGTGGAATCTGAAATCACCATAGGTCAGTGACATTTCACTGTTTCTGAGTTCTGTGAGCTTACTAAAGATATTTCTGTTTGCGATCTCAGGCTCAGTCAGCTCGCTTTCATCAAATTCCATCCATCGCCTGTTATCGGGATCGTTGGCACCGGGCTGACCGTATTCATCCCCCATATAAGTAACCGGAATGCCCGGTATGGTTTGATTAAAGGCATGAAACATGCTGAGCCTCTTGTAAGCAAAAGCTTGTGGATCTTCAATTTCCCTCGTCCAACCAGCTAATTTACCGTCCTCATCCCAGCTTACTTCTCCACTGGTCAAAGTGATGAATCTGGTTTTGTCGTGATTACCCGAAATGTAGCCCATCAGGTTGTGATAGCCGTAGTAGTTAAAACTTTCCTGAAGCTGTGTTTGCAGGTTTTCAAAGCTGTTGCCCTGCCCAAAGGTATTCAGCCCGATATCATACATATTGAAATCGAACTGACTGTCTAACATTCCCGAATTGATATAGCTGGCCACCAACTCGCGGCTTCCGTAGGTCTCTCCGATCTGAAAAATCTGTTTACCGGTCGGTATGGTCACTGAATCTTTGATCTTACGGGTCAGGGTTCTCCAGAATTCCAGCTGAATATGTTTGGTAGCATCATGCCTGAATCCATCCAGGTCATATTCCTTTACCCAGAATAAAGCGGAATCCGTCATGGTTTCTATCACTTCTTGCTTGGAGAAATCAAGGGTAGGCATAAAGGTATCGAACCAGGTGGTAAGTCGGTATTCATCCCATTTTTCAGTGTTCAGTGAACCGTCAGGCAAATACAGGTCTGTTGCCCAGTCCGGGTTTCTCTGATAGACCGGGTGTTCCTCGTGTACATGGTTCGCCACATAATCGAGGATCACACTCATTTCATTTTCATGGGCTACGTCCAGTAGTGTCTCAAATTCTTCTTTGGTTCCAAACCGGTCATCCAGTTTTGAGGATGAGATGGGCCAGTATCCGTGATAACCGGAAAATTTCGTGGTCACGCCCCCTTTATCCCAAAGTCCGTAGGCACCTTCAGGGTTTTTGGTGATTGGCGATAACCACAGTGTGTTCACCCCAATACTTTCAAAATATCCGTCTTCTATCTTTTGTGTGATCCCTGCAAAATCACCGCCGTAGTAATTTGCTTTGGGGTGTATCTGAGGATCATCCACTTTTCTGGTGTTGGAAGGATTACCATCTTTGAACCGGTCGATGAGTACGAAATACATGTTCCAGTTATGGTAGTCCTTTCGGGTCAGGTCCGAAGCAGATTCTACTACCCATCCATTATTCAGTGGTATCAGCACATCATTGGAGACCTGTCCGTTATCATCAAAAGTCCAGGCTCTGATACTTGAACGTGGCATACTTCTGGCGTTACCGGGAATCTGAAAACTCACCATATTGTCCTGATGGCGGGTTTCAAGCTGGTAGTTTTCCCAGAATACAATGGTGTTTTCGGGCGACTCCGTCTTCAGATATACCGATGGACCGGAATGATCATAGGTTTCAAGATAAAGTCTGTCAGCATCGGGATTCCCTACCGTGAGAACCGAATTGGTACCACCCATACCGTTTGAAACCGTTTTCGGATTATCGGGATCAGGCATTTCTACCCCATCCACCACAAACACATACTGATACACGCCTTCATTTACGATCATGCTGATTTCCCAAACTTCTCCGTTCTTTTCAAGAATGGCAGCATTGGGATTCCAGTTATTCATCTCGCCTTTCAGCTTTACTGAGCTAACATTCTTTCCCTTAGGATCGAAAGTAATGGTTACCTGCTTCTTGTTTGATGCCATCAACAGTATATCGTAGGCATATCCATCGGCCCATATCTTCAAAATATCCAACGGATCCTGAATAGAGCCGGCGAGAGTAATGGTACTTTTATCACGGCTTAATTTCGCCTCCAGGCCGGTTGGGGCCTGGATGGAATCGATGAGTGAGTGAGATTTGAAATAATCTGCCGTAATGATTTGAGTGGTATCATGCTCCAGAGTGACCGGAGAAGCCAATCCAATGATCTCTGAATTATGGGGGGCATCGATCGGAGCGGTACACCCGACAATAACAAAGGTTACTATGAGTGCTACTGAAAATCTTTTAATATTTGAGATCATACTTAAACTCTTTTATTTGATGAGCGTCATTTTCTTGGAGAGAACGGTTTCCGCAGCCTGTAATCGGTAGATATACATTCCACTGCTCAGATCGCTGGCATCGAAAGATACGGTATAGCTACCGGCTGCTTTACGCTCATTTACCAGTTCCTTAACTTTTCTTCCCAGCATATCGAACACTTCAAGTTTGACTTCCGATGTTTGAGGCACGTTATAGGTAAATGAAGTAGTTGGATTGAATGGATTCGGGTAATTCTGCCCGAGACCAAAATTCTGTGGTATATCCTCTCCATTCGGATTTTCATTGGATACTACTAATTCCTCATCCGGGGCTGTAAATTCTTTGGTCGTGTAGATCCTGAACTCACCGGGACGTAAGGTCAGCTCCCTCTGTTGTCCGGAAACACTGACGGTTGATGCATCGAAATAATCAAACCAGGTGCCATCCTGTGTGTAGTCAAGAGTGATAGTAGTTTCAGTGATACCAAAATTACCGGCTATCACTACATCGGTATCAGAGTGCTCAAGAGTGATGGTTTTGACTGCGCCACCCAGTTCATAAATAAAATTATCGGGAGATGTAAAGGCCGGACTGGAGTGCCTTAAATGAAGCAGTGCCTGCCAGGTTTTGTATAATTTCAGACGATCAGGATCTTCAAAATACTCCCATCGGATCGGTTTCTCACCGGTTCTACCGTTATAATCTATATTCACTTCATACCCAAGCTCCCCAAACTGCCAAAGCATTTTTGGTCCGGGTAAGGTAAAGAAGAAAGCCCCCGCAATCTTTTGTCGGTCCAATGCCGTTGACAGATCTTTGATGTTATAATCACCTGATTGAGCGCCATATAAAAGGTTCTTGTACATCAGGCGCTGCTCATCATGGCTTTCCATATAACCAACCAAATGGCGAGCTTCAAAAGTTGATCGAGATTCGGATAACACTCCGGTTAAGTCAGAGTTGTTAGGAAAACCCATGGTTGCTTCATTGTAAGCTCCATTCATATTACCCCAAAGCATTATGCCTTTCCCTTCATCAAGACGATAATTCGCCCATTCAGCCTCTTCTTGTTCACCACCAAGGTGTTCAAAGATCACATAAAAGTTAGGATCAGCGTCCCACTGATAATCAGCATATTTTTTTAGTACATCCACCCTGTCCTGCTGATAACTTCCGGTACAGCTTTCATCGGTTTCCGTACAATTCTGGGTAAATCCTTTAGTCAGGTCCCATCGGAATCCATCCACACGGTATTCCTCTATCCAGTGCTCGATCATGCGTTTGGTGTAGTATCTGGTACCTGAATACGAGTGATCAAAGTCATTGAACACATTATAGGCATGCGTTGGAGTTGGATTGAAATAAGGATTTTCACCATAATCATATAGTCTGTAAAGAGAACTCGCTCCCGTTGCGTGATTCATTACCACATCCAGGATCACTGCCATATCCCTTTTATGAGCCTCATCCACAAAGCGCTTGAAGGCTTCGGGTGTACCGTAAAATTTATCGAGAGCCAGATGAAAACTCGGATTGTATCCCCAACTCAGGTTGCCGTCAAATTCACTCACCGGCATTAACTCTATGGCATTCACCCCAAGATTTTCCAGATAATCGAGCGT
>JAASTO010000032.1 GCA_021767245.1 Balneolaceae bacterium | reverse complement strand
TGGTTATTTAGCGGGAACCGACAGAGAACGACTGGAAGACCTCATGGAGATGTTCAGTGATGAGGAAGTGGATGGGATCATGTGTATACGAGGGGGATGGGGAAGTAACCGAATTCTATCCGATATTGATTACGGTCTGATCAGGAATAACCCTAAGGTATTTTGCGGTTTCAGTGATATAACGTCCCTTCACATGGCTATTCAAAAATATGCCGGACTTTACACGTTTCATGGGCCTGTTGGAAAATCGGTCTGGAATGATCTCACGACAGAGTCATTTCGAAATACCCTAATGAAGCCCAAACTAACCGATCAACGAATTCCGGAACATGAACTTGAACATGCATTCGTGATCCATCCCGGAAAAGCAACCGGAAGATTATTGGGAGGAAATTTATCCGTGCTTACAACACTGATAGGTACGGAGTATTTGCCGGATATGAAGGGTGCCATTCTATTTCTTGAGGATATAGGAGAAAGTGTATATCGAATTGATAGAATGCTGACTCATCTTAAAATGGCCGGCCTGATGGACGGACTAAATGGGTTTATATTTGGTAAATGTACTGAATGCAGTGCCGGACCAAACAGCCTGGAATTAGAAGAGGTTTTTAAGGATTACATTGAGCCATTGGGTATCCCGGCTTTTTATGGTGCAATGATCAGTCATGAAGACAATAACCTTACCATTCCTGTGGGGGTAGAAGCTGAAATGAATGCGGATCATTTAAGTTTCCGGTTCAAAGAACATGCTGTGAAGTTCTGATACAATTCATTTATTTATTGATGCCTGATAAGTGTTCGATCACTCTTCCATCTTCCGTGCTTTTATATTTCTGCATAAGATCGGCTGTTAAGCAGGAATGGATCGGAAAAATTTGAATGGATTCTCCCACACTAATCTCTTCAAATACATTAGGACTGCATTTAATGATGCCGTGCTCCTGTGAAATATTTTTGAGGTAAGTTTCTTCTGACAGATACTTCAGGCGCGGTTCTCCAAAACTTTTGACACCATTGATCTCAATGAATTCTTTTGAGAAATGAACAGCCCCGCCATGAATTAAAACTTCATTGCGGCTTTCAAATTTCTCAATGACCGGACATTCCATATAAACAGCGATCTCATTGGGTGAACAGGATCCAATTTGAACCTGCATCCAATCATAAAACACAAAGTTACCGGGACTCAGCTGATCGAGCGGACCAAAATCTGATAAAACACTGCAAGAGGGTGTATCACCAAAACAGATCGGAAGATCAGGAAAAGTGCTTTTGATCACTTCAAGTTTCTTGATAGTAGGAGTGATCAGTTCCAGTATGTCATTTTCTGATCGTGCCTTGTACGTATATCCGGCATGGCAGTAAAAACCGGCAGGGTAAAAGTGTTCTGACTTTTCAATTGTTTCAAGTACGCTACGTATAGCTGGAAGATCATTGATCGGGATCCCGCTTCTGCCATAATCAGGATCCAGTTCAATGTATAAACCCATTGAGTTCGACACTTCTTGATCAAGTAACCTAACAACCTCTTCAGAGATCACTAACGTTTTAAGTGTGATTTTTGAAGCTAAATCATCATAAACTGAATTAGATAATACATTGGCAGGGAAGGCAATAGTGATATCCTTCCATCCGTGGTTTGCAAAATACTGTGCCATTTTAGGAGATGAAACTGTGATTCCACGGATACCAAAATCTCTGAATAACTCACCGATCTCAGCCGATTGATGAGTTTTGAAATGAGGCCTGAATTCCAATCCATTTCGTCTACACTTATCAGCCATTTTTTTGATGTTCTGGCTTACAATGTCAGTATCTATATAAAGCGTTGGAAACATGATGATTTAATTGAGTGATCTTAATGTATCAATTCTTAGCGGGATCGAGTCCGGCATTTGAATTCTCATTTTCCATTTCTGATCTCATTACAGAGTCCCAGGATCCATAGATCGGGTTTGGCAGAATAAACCATTTTCTCCCAAAATTGGCAGAGTACTCCCGAATTTTGTTATCACGCTCGGCCTGACTGATCTCTTTAGCAGGAAAGAAATCATTAAGATCATCACCAAATAGCATGATGACTCGGTAACTATCCTCAACCATTTTCCTTCGGTTAACTTTGGAAGAGGTCCAGTTTGGCTGTTCTCCATTTGTTAGAATGTTATCCATGCTTGTTGAAACCGGGAAACCAAGTTCTTTTAGATTCTTTCGTGTTGCTTCTTCAACTTCATAACTTCTGTTACTTAAATAAAAGATCGTCACGCCTTGTTCATGAGCATACTGAGCAAACTCAACAGCTCCGGGTACAGCTTCCGCATTAGCTTCCATACACCAGGCATTCCAGTCGTCCGAGTTGTAAGATTTATTCTCAAGGATCATTCGCGCCTGAAAAGGAGAGTTATCCAAAACGGTTTCGTCTATATCCATAATAATAGCAGGAGGGAGCTTCCTGTAAACAGACTCATCTTTTTGATTGACTGATGCAGTCCAAAAAGAATCTTCTAAAGGTAGAGATAGCATTCTTTCAGCAGTTTCATAAGCTTGTATATTCAGGGCTTTATACTCTGCAGAATTCTGTACCCAAAGCGTAGCCTGAAGTGACGGGTCATCCGGAAGTGGAGCATCATTATCTGTCAAAGATTGGCTGGATCCACATGAAGTAATAAAGATCAGGGCGAATAGGTAAATGAATCGGTTCATAAAAAAAGATGTAATGTATTTGAATTTAGCCGTAAAGATAGGAAATCATATTAAGAGCTAATTAATTTTTAAATAGAATGTTATTCCCCGTTTAAAACCTTTATTTTTGGTTGCTATGCAAAACACATCCGAACAGAAAATTATTGGCCGTACAGAGCTGGTTGATCTTCCTGAATGGAAATTCATTGATCTTGAGGCAAAAATCGATACCGGTGCATATACCTCAAGTATGCACTGTCACGATATTGAAGCGTATCGTAAAGATGGTGAAGATTGGATCCGTTTTTATTTACTGGATCCTGATCATGAATCATATAATGAGCAAGAGATTACCATGCCGGTTCATGATCAGCGTGAGGTGAAATCGTCCAATGGAGAAACTGAGCTTCGATATTTTATTAAGACAAAGATCAATTTATTTGACCGCTCATATGGTATTGAATTATCACTCACCGACAGATCTGCCATGAAGTATCCTTTGTTAATTGGGCGAAAATTTCTTCAAAAAGGTCCATTTCTGGTAGATGTTACAAAAGAAAATCTCAGTAAAAAATAATCCATCCCGGAGTTTTAGTACATGAATATAGGTATTCTATCGAGAAATGCATCTTTATACTCAACTCAGCGACTGATTGATGCTGCAAAGGAGCACGGACATGAAGTAGAAGTCATCGATCACCTTAAATGCGACATAGTTATCGAACAAGATGATCCAAAGATCTATTTCAAAAGTAAGCGTATTGACTATCTGGATGCTATCATCCCAAGAATTGGTGCGTCTGTTACATTTTACGGGGCAGCGGTGGTCAGACAATTTGAGATGATGGATGTGTTCAGTGTGGTGCATTCTCAGGCTTTGGTACGCTCAAGGGATAAGCTTCGCAGCCTTCAGTTATTAGCTAGTTCCGGCGTTGGTCTGCCCAAAACGGTATTCACTAACTATTCCAAGGAAGTCAAAAAGATCATTGAATCGGTAGGCGGGGCTCCGCTTATTGTAAAATTGCTTGAAGGCACTCAGGGGCACGGTGTTGTATTAGGGCCTACCAAAAAAGCCTCAGAATCAATTATAGAAGCCTTTCATGCCATGAAAGCCCGAGTAATCGTTCAGGAGTTTATTTCTGAATCAAAAGGAGCGGATATCAGAGCCTTTGTGGTGGACGGCAAAGTGGTTGGGGCTATGAAACGACAGGGTAAGGAAGGGGAGTTCCGCTCAAATCTGCATCAGGGTGGTACCGGTGAATTGATAAAGCTCACCAAAACAGAGCGTATTGCAGCCCTCAGAGCTGCATCCGCTATGGATTTGCAAGTAGCCGGTGTGGATATGTTACAATCGGAGCGAGGCCCTTTGATACTTGAGGTTAACTCTTCACCCGGACTTGAGGGAATTGAAAAAACAACAAACAAAGATATTGCCGGCTTTATCATTAAATACATTGAGAAGGCAGTAGAAGAACGTAAGAAAAACCCGGCACGTAAAAAGAAGGCAAAGAAACATGCCTAAGTACATCACGATAAATAAAGAGAAGATCGGCCCGGGTGAACATAAAATTGTGAACCTGAACATTGCCCGACTTCCAACCTACACCAGTATCGATCTGCCTGTATTGGTGTATCGGGCGCCTGTAGATGGTCCTGTGATGTTATTGACAGGTGGATTGCACGGTGATGAGATCAATGGCGTAGAGATCATCCGCCGAATGATCGAAAGAGATCTGGTAATTCCTGAAAAAGGCACCGTGATAGCGATCCCAATCGTAAACATTTATGGGTTTATCCAGAATTCAAGGGGATTACCGGATGGAAAGGATATCAATCGAAGCTTTCCGGGAGCAAAAGGCGGGTCACTGGCAAAATTACTTGCCCATACTTTAATGACAGAGATCATTCCTGTCATTGACTGTGGCATTGATTTTCACACCGGAGGTGCTTCGCGATCTAATTACCCTCAGGTGAGGTGTTCCTTTAAAATTGATCAGGCAACAGAGTACGCCCGGGCTATGGGCTCTCCGGTGATGATGCACTCAGGTTTGATTTCTAAATCATTTCGGAACGCGGCTCACAAAAAAGGAAAAGAAATTTTAGTCTTTGAAGTAGGAGAATCACTTCGCTATGATGAATTCGGTATAGAGGAAGGCATTGACAGCGCCCGCCGTCTCATGAAATATCTTGGAATGGTGAAAAATGCCCCGGATGCAAATAAAACCATGATATATAATCAATCAACCTGGATCAGGACCAAGAATGCCGGTTTATTTATTTCAAAAACTGAACTTGGTGAAATTCAAAATAAACGACAGGTATTAGGTCAAATTAAGGATCCCTATGGGGAGCTCAACTCCAGGGTTTTGGCTCCACAAGACGGAATGGTAATTGGCTTAAACAATTGCCCTGTAGTTAATAAAGGTGATGCTCTCATTCACTTTGCATATAACAAATAAATAGAAATACATTGGATATCGACTTACTTTTTATAGCACTAAAAAAATCGGATTGGCGTGAGATCTCTCAAAAAGAGACGATCTATTCCCCGGAATTCTTAGCTGAAGGACATTTAAGAACATTTACCGGTGAACAGGCGCAAAATGTGATCAACAAAATCTATTCAGGTGAGGAAATACTTCTGATCGTCTTAGATCCGCTTAGAATACAGGCTCCGATCAAACATGTGAAAGTAGATGGTCTTAAATATGTGGAAGTGATGGGTGAGGTGACAAAAGATGCACTTATTGATAAGATCACTTTGAAGCCGAATAAGGACGGATCCTACTCACTGGACGTAAAACACTTTGATTAGGATTACTTGAGTCGTAAGGGTTCATATAGCTTTATCATTAATTGTGCGTCAAATGCACATGCTTCTGAAATGATTTTTAAAAAATATGAACCTGTAATAAAGAGTGAATTTCCGGATTCAGACCTTAAATACATACGAACCGGTGATTGTATAAAAGAATTTGTTGAAGCTCATTTAGATACATACAATCACTTTGTAGCATGTGGAGGGGATGGAACGGTAAATAGTGTCGCTAACGCCTTAGTAGATACAGAAGCTGTTCTCGGTATCCTGCCATTAGGCAGTGGAAATGATTTTGCTCAAAACATCGGATTGTTTAAAAACTTTGAACAGGATCTAAAGATTCTTAAAAACAACAGGATCAAACAGGTAGATGCTATTTTGGTTAATGGGGAATACATGGTTAATACCTGTGGGACAGGTGTGGATGGTCTAACTAACTATTATGCTTCCAAAAGTCCGTTCCGATGGGGGTTTCTTAAGTACTTTTTTGGTGGGCTAACCGCTTTGTTGAAGTCCTGCCGGTTCGACATTACATATAATATTGATGGAAAAGGAAGCAAGGCATACCAAAATATATGGATGGTGACCGTTGCCAATGGAAAAACAGAAGGTGGCAGATATAAGATCTCACCGAATTCTGATAATAGTGACGGTATTGCTGATGTGATCATCGTAAAAGGAGTGTCAAGAATTCTCCTGATCAGGGAATTTATAAAATTATCCTTCGGAAGGTCCTTTGATCCTGAAGTTATGGAAATACAGTCATTTCAGGATACCATGGAGCTCAGAAACTCGATAAAGCTTCATACACACCTTGACGGCGAACAAAAAGGTCAATTAGATCGGTTTGAATTCAGCATGAATAAAGGGGCTATAAAAGTTGTAGTGGGTTCATAAAATGGGTTTATCTGCTTCATAATATCTTCATTGACAGGTAGTATTATTATATAACTTCTAAAACAAACAGGAGGTTATGATGCGAGGTCCGGTAAAAATAATAGATCGCAAAAATGATTTAAAAAGAGGCTATCTGATTCGCCTTGAGATAGGCTTTATATTAGCACTTCTTATAATGATATCAGCCTTTAAGCTTGATCTGAATATTGAGCAGGAAAAGGAAGAATTAGTGATCGATCGACAGGAAGAAGTTTATGTTGAGGAGATCGTACAAACAAAACAAGAGATCAAAGCTCCACCACCGCCAAGACCCATGGTTCCCGTAGAGGTTCCGAATGATGAGATCATACAGGATGATTTCATTGACCTTGATGCTGAACTGGATCTGGATGAATCGTTTATTGAATTACCGCCACCACCGCCACAAATGGATGATGAGGTGGTTGAGGAAGAAGAGGAGATCTTTGTAGTGGTAGAGCAAATGCCTGAATTAATAGGTGGTTTAGCCGCCTTGAACAAGCATATAACCTATCCTGAAATGGCGAGAAGAGCGCAAATTGAAGGTCGTGTTATTGTTGAATTTATCATAGATAAGGATGGTAAAGTACGTGACCCGAAAGTTATAAGAGGCATTGGCGGGGGTTGCGATGAAGAGGCCATCAAAGCGGTTCAAAAAGTAACGTTCAAACCTGGAATGCAGCGGGGTAAACCGGTCTTAGTTCGTTACAGCATGCCGATCAATTTTACACTTCAGGATCAAAACAGTTAGTCAGTGTGTTGATTTTGCCTTATAAAACAACGTAAAGCCCTGATCCAGTTATCAGGGCTTTTTTTGTTCTACGGCCTTAATATTCGATTTTAGGTCATCAAAGCTCACAGGCTTGATAAGATACTCTTCAAAACCGGTGGCTTTGGCACGATCATAATTGACCGAATCAGAATTACCGGTAATATAGATCACCGGGTGTGATAAGTTATTCTCCCGGATCTTTTCCATTACTGTGATCCCATCAATATTATCTTCGAGCATAATATCCATTAAAATGAGATCCGGACTATGATCAATGATCTGATCTATGGCTTCAGATCCTTTGGTGACTACAGATATGATCTCATGTCCAAGTCTCTCAATCATTTTAGATAACAGAAGAGATAAGACTTTATCATCTTCGACAACAATTATCTTCATTGTAATACTTTTAGTTTAACCGACCGTCTGACTAATACTTATTTTTTATTTCTGGTTTGATAATAAGAAATATTTAGGCAACCTGATTATTTAAATGTATTAATATTCTTATAATTTATATTATGTAAAGTATTGTATATTCGAGACAATGATTATTTATCTATTCTTTCCTTCTCCACTCTAATCTATCTCTCAGATCTAATTTAGCTGAGCCAGTACATCTTGTACTTTATTTAAGTCAGGCATGTCACCGGCATTTTCCAACACTTCCTGATATTCCACGTCCCCTTTCTTGTTTACTACAAAAACAGCTCGTTTTGAAACTCCTTTCATTCCAAAGAAATCTTCATAAAGTACATTGTAGTCTTTGCTGACATTCTTATTGAAGTCACTAAGTAGTGTGTAATTCAAATTATTGGCATCCTTAAATGCTTTCAAACTAAAGGTACTGTCTACACTTATTGCCAGTACTTCAGCATGAAGTGCATCATATAATTTCATATTATCTCGTGTTGTGCATAATTCTGTAGTACAAACACTGCTGAATGCCAGAGGGAAAAATAATATGACTACATTTTTTCGCCCCTCAAATGAGCTTAAAGTTACTTCTTTATTGTCTGTATCTTTTAGAGTAAAATCTATTGCTTTCAATGTTTATAAATAATTTAAGTGGTTTTTCTTACTGAGTTAGATTTAATGAATCTGAATAAGACCAATAAAATTCCCGCTGCAAATAATATTTCACTAATCCAGATCTTACCTGGGATATCTCTGTTGAAAATGACCCAATATGTAAGGAATGAGACCGATACGAGTGTTAGGCCTACTATATAGTATCTTCTGCCTATTTCATTGACATTATTAACCGTTAAAACCAAAATAGAAACGATCAAGGCTCCTCCCTGATAAATACCGTTTACCAGGTCTTTAATAACCGTAAAATCAATTACAAGAGGAAAAAACAGGATACTAACGAATGGTAAGGCGGTTAGATATAAAGGAAAGCGGGCAAATACAGGCTTTGATTCACGGATCAAAACCAATAAACCACTTATGTAGAATGTCACCGATACCAGTTTACTCCAATTCATGATAAGGCTGTTAAAATGAAAACCTACCATATGTCCAACATATCCTATCAAAAGGATCAAAGCAGATAAGCCAAAATATAGGTCTACCAGTGACCTTTTGACCATATATAGCCTAATCAAGCTATAAAATGAAATTAATAATGAAACGGATACCAAAAGATCAACCCACTGAAAAGGTTCCATTAGGCGCTGGTTTTTGAATTTTCAGATTCAGTTTCAGGGCTATTTGTTTCTCTGAAGGTCATCACAAGTTCTGCTATCTTCTTTAAAGTCTTTCGCTCTTCCTGAACCATATTATTCGTGAATTCATATAAGGTCAGGGTTTGTCTTCCTTCTGATATCTCTCTCTCCCAATCAATTAGCTGAAGATTCTTAACGAGGTTCAGTAACGCTACCCTGTGCTTGGAGATCTTATACAACAGCTTTTGTATATCCTTTATGAGCTCTTCGTCTCTTTCGTAACTCTCATCAGGCTTGGTATAAGAGTTAAGGTTGATCGGCCGATTGTTCCGGAACGTATCCTCTATCACTCTACGGTAATATTGTTGTTGAGCGTGATCAATAAAATGCAGGATCTCTGCAACTGATTTGCCACCTTTCGGAGCTTTGTCGTATGGAACGGTGTCGATCACATACTTCAGGGCTTCAGCCTCATGTTCAAGGTATGCTACATCATCTATTAAAGAATCAATTTGGCTTTGTTTTATCTCCATTCGAAATGAAACCTCTGTATCCGCCTGTTTTCTTTAGATATTAACTGTTGTTTGTTGACATAACTGTTATACAGTTACAATTTGACAAGTTGAGAACTTACTTCTTTGAACACATAGCTTCAAAGATAAACATACGTTCCTTGATATTATTTTTGCCTGAATACCATGGTGATCGGAACCCCTTTGAATCCAAAACGCTGGCGGATCTTGCCTTCTATATACTTCCGATAGTTTGGGGGCAGTTCATGTGGACTATTCATAAAAAACTTGAACACCGGTGGATTACTTTTTACCTGGGTTCCATATGTTATCTTGAGCTGCTGTCCTCTTTTCATCGGCAAAGGACGCTCTCCTAACATTTGTTCGATAAATTCGTTGAATTCAGAGGTCGGTATCTCCTTTTTCCGCTCTTCAATCACCATTTGTGCCATATCCAATACTTTATGAACCCGCTTTTTATTTAAGGCTGAGATCGTAACAATTGGCACGTAAGAAAGTTGTGGAACTGAGGTATAGATGTATTCTTCAAATTCTTTAACGGTATTGGTATCCTTTTCAGGTACTAAGTCCCATTTATTCAGAACAATGACCAAACCCTTATTAAATTTTTCAGCTTCTTTTAGTACTCTTTTATCCTGCGCATCAAAACCCTGCATGGCATCAACCAAAAGAATGGCTACGTCACATTCTCTGATCGCTTTTTCTGTCCTTACCGTACTATAGAACTCTATATTTTCTTTAACCTTAGTTCGCCTTCTTAGTCCTGCGGTATCCACCAGGATGTAGTCTTTGTTGTTATAATGAAGATGACTGTTCAAAGAATCGCGTGTGGTCCCTGCGATATCCGTTACAATCGCTCTTTGGTCATTAAGCAAAGCATTGAACAGACTGCTTTTTCCTACATTAGGGCGACCAATAAAGGCTAATTTTGGCGTTTCCATTTCAGGTTCAGGCTCTGCTTCAGGAAGATGCTCTACAACTTTGTCAAGCAGATCACCGGTTCCCATACCACTGATCGATGAGATCGGATATAGGTCTTCAAAACCTAATTCATAAAATTCAGTGGCGTTTAACCTTCTCTCCTCGTTATCTGCTTTGTTTACAACCAGGATCACCGGCTTATCTTCTTCTCTGAGCAACGAAGCCACAGCTTTATCAAGGGTATTTACCCCGGTTTCCACATCTACCACAAATAAGATGACATCTGATTCTTCCAGAGCAATATGAACCTGTTCCCTGATACCAACCGACATCACATTCATATCATCCGGTAGGTATCCTCCTGTATCGATCACGCTGAATTCCCGTCCATTCCAAAAGGTTTCTCCGTAATGTCTGTCTCGGGTTACACCATATTCATCATGAACGATTGCTTTTCGTTTTCCGATCAACCGGTTAAAAAAGGTGGATTTACCAACGTTTGGGCGTCCTACAATTGAAACTACTGGAAGCATTTTAAGTGTTAGATTCTTAGATTAAAACAAGCAACAAAGGTACGCATTATTAAGCACAATATACTATGCTTCAAAGCTTTTACGAAAACTTCGGTTTCTTAGGCGCATTATTCTTAGCCGTGTTTTTTTTCATTTTCTTCATATTCTGGATGGCCGGCATGGCAGGGATCACTTTACCTTATGATGGAGGTCAAAAAAAAGGTCATAACTGGCAAATTGCTCTCGCTATCTTTATCCCTGTTTACCCTGTTGCATGGTTGGTTTATGATATGTATCGGCAAAGGAAATACATGAAGGAAGATTAAAACAATACCTTTTGGTTATTCGCCTAACGCTTTTTGATTTCCCTCAGGTAAGTTCTGAGGGTTATTTTCTTCCACTAACCTCCATTCTTCCACTAAGTCCTCATTCATGTCCTTTAAAAAGCGAGAAGGCTGCGTGAAATAATCTCCATAGGCCGATTGAGCCAACACCGGATAACTGAAATACAGCATCTTTTCGGCTCTTGTTACCGCAACATAAAGTAGCCTCAATTCTTCATCCAGTTGTTTTTCATCTTCTACTGAATAGGCAGATGGAATGATCCCATCCAGGCATTGAATGATGAACACATGTCTCCATTCCAATCCTTTGGCAGAATGAATAGTACTCAGGATCAGTGGAGCCTCTTCCTTGGTCTTTTGTTCGGTATCTATAGCTGTAGCTGTAATTGGGTCAAGGGCCAGCTCTTCAAGCATCTTTGACAGTGAACTAAAGCTCTCTGATACATTAACAAATGCCTCCAAGTCTTTGATACGCTTAGGATAATCATCATACCTTTTTTTGCAGAATACTTTATAATAATCGGTGACCAACTCGATCACTTTGGGTACGGAATGATCATTTTCTTTTATACTGACCAACAATTTGCTCAACTCTTTAAGCTGATCAATATAAGATTGACTTGTGGTATCAGACAGATCCAGTTGATATGGGTTTTTAGCCAAACGTATCCATTCAAATAGATCCTGAGCTGTCTTAGGACCAATTCCATCAAGAAGCATCAGAACCCGGTTCCAGGCAATAGTATCCATTGGATTCACCAATACACGAACATGAGCCAGTACATCTTTTATATGAGCCGCTTCAGTGAATTTTTGCCCCCCATACTTCACAAACGGGATATTCTTCCGGTTTAATTCTATTTCCAGGTCAAATGAATCCCTTCCATTCCTGAAAAGAACGGCTATAT
The DNA here is from genome assembly GCA_021767245.1 of Balneolaceae bacterium. Classification (GTDB taxonomy): domain Bacteria; phylum Bacteroidota; class Rhodothermia; order Balneolales; family Balneolaceae; genus Gracilimonas. The sequence goes on along the minus strand of JAASTO010000032.1, from coordinate 5,709 downwards.
CGTTCAGTTCTGTTTCCTGTTCTCGTAACTGAAGTACCAATTGTGTGATAAACCGGCTCTGATCGTGCTCACTTGAAGATTGGACCAAAGCCGGCAGGTCTCCTCTTTCCTTATTTGAATACAGTTGTTTTTCGAATTTAAAATTAGCCTGTTTCAATAACTGATTGGCAACTTCAAGTATTTGGGGTGTGGAACGATAGTTCTCTTCCAGTTTAATGAGTTTTGTACCTTTAAATCGCTCAGGAAATTCAAGTATATTTTGATGATCAGCTCCTCTGAATGAGTAAATACTTTGTGCATCATCCCCAACCGCCATGATGTTACCATGCACACTGGAGAATAATTCTGTGAGATCCGCCTGCAGTTTATTCGTATCCTGAAATTCATCCACCATTACATGCCTATTCCCTGAAGCTACCTTAGTGCAAATATCATCGTTCTTCCTGAGCAGATCTCTGGTATTGATAAGGAGATCATCAAAATCCATGACAAAATTCTTCTCCTTGTATGCTTCATAGGCATCTGCCACTTCAAGGATCTTTTCTTCCTGCTCCAGAAATTGAGGGTAATCTTCCTGCAGAACGATTCTGGTATCGAGGTTTTTATTCTTTCCGGTACTGATAATTTTCAGCAGTGTATTTTTATTCGGGAACCGTTTCTTTTTTTTGTGCAGATTGAGTTGAGTACGTACAAACTGTATCACTTCAAGGGAGTCTGAAGTATCGATGATGGTAAAATTTGAAGGATATCCGATAGCATCTGCATAACGGTGTAAAAGCATACTGCAGTAAAAATGAAAGGTCCCTCCCTTAACCTGCTTACACCGCTCATCCAGAATATTACTGGCACGATTTAACATCTCCTTAGCCGCACGCCTTGTAAAAGTAAGCAGCAGGATCTCCGAGGGTTTGACCCCGCTTTCAACGAGTCTGGCAACTCTATGAACCAGGGTTCTGGTCTTCCCGGTTCCGGCACCGGCAACAACCAGTGCGGGCCCATTATCATGAAACACTGCTTCCAGCTGCCTCTCATTTAATAACTCATGATAGGCTATAGAATAGTCTTCCGGTCGTTTAAGAGGCTCATCTTTCTGTAGAACAAATTTCTTCATGCTCCAAGATAGCAATCTGCTGCTATATGTAAAAGTTATGTATTGCTTTGCTACCTATCTCCGAAAGTCTCTGGAAAAAATCACACAAAATAAAAGTCCTGTTTTATACTTTCCTTTTCTCCCTGTCGCCTGATATATTCCATCCTTTAAAATCACAAAGTTCAAAATCAGATAAACAAGTTTAATGATCAACGAACCCTCATTGGTTCCAAGAGAAGTTGGATGGATCGAAGTGGTCTGTGGTGGCATGTTTTCCGGTAAAACTGAGGAACTCATCAGGCGTGCCAAACGAGCCCATATAGCCGGCCAGCATGTAGTTATAGTAAAACCTTCGTTAGATAAACGTTACAGCGATGAAGAAGTGGTCTCTCATAATGAGACCGCCCTCCCTTCTATTTTAGTGGATACAGCCGATCAGATCGTATTGTTAACCAGCAGCGCTAAAGTGGTGTGTATTGATGAAGCTCAGTTTTTTGATGACCGTGTGGTTGACGTTGCAAATACGTTGGCCAATGATGGAAAGCGGGTTATAATTGCAGGACTTGATATGGATTCCGATGGAAAACCATTCGGCCCTATGCCCTATTTACTGGCAATTGCAGAGTACGTAACTAAATTACATGCAATTTGTGCTGAAAGCGGAACCATGGCTCATTATTCACAAAGTGTTGTTGAAAAAGAAGATCAGGTGTTGGTTGGAGAATATGATTCTTATGAACCCAGGGCACGGCATTGTTTCCGCCCACCTTATGATAAAAGACGGGGTAAACCAATAAAACCTTTTCGAAATGCAAATTCAGAGGAGCCTAAAAACAGATCTTCTGAGCAAACACAAAATGAACTTATTTAAATAATTTCTATGGACGTCATTCGCGGTATAGTTGGTATTGTAGCTTTATTAGGACTTGCTTTTGCTTTCAGCAATAACAGAAAAAACATAAACTGGAAACTGGTTGGTATAGGTGTAGGTTTTCAATTCTTTTTGGCCATATTCATTCTAAAAGCAGATGTAATGGCCGGTTTCTGGGCACCTCTTGGCTGGCCAATGATCGCCTTTCAAAAAGTTGCCAGCTTTTTTGTGGTCGTTTTGAATTATACCACTGAAGGGGCTTCATTTATCTTTGGTCGACTTGGTCAGGGTCCTGAACACCCTGAAAGTTTAGGGGTCTTCTTTGCCTTTCAGGTACTTCCGACCATTGTATTTTTTGCTTCATTGACGGCAATATTATATCACTATGGAATTCTTCAGTTTGTGGTAAAAATAGTTTCTAAGGGTATTCAAAAGCTATTGGGTACATCCGGGGCTGAAACACTATCCGTGGTTTCCAACATATTTGTTGGTCAAACGGAAGCCCCCTTGGTTATCAAGCCATTTATAGAAAAAATGACGAAATCGGAACTCATGGTAGTCATGACCGGAGGCATGGCCACTATTGCCGGAGGTGTAATGGCGGCTTATGTGGCTATGCTTGGCACCCCTTTTGCGGAGGCTAATGGCCTTGAAATAGCCGTAGCACAACAACTATTTGCTGAACGGTTATTAGGCGCCAGCTTGATGGCAGCTCCGGCTGCGTTGGTAATAGCCAAGATCTTATATCCTGAAGATGGAGAACCTGTGACCAAGGGTGAAGTTTCCATGCACGTTGAAAAAACAGATGCTAACGGTATCGATGCTGCCGCTACAGGTGCGGGAGTTGGCCTTAAGTTAGCCTTAAATGTAGGCGCTATGTTATTGGCATTCATAGCTTTGCTTGCTATGTTCAATGGCATCCTGGGCTGGGGAAGCGATCTCTTAGGCATTACTTCTCTTTTAGGTGATACACTAACCATAGAAATGCTTTTAGGCTGGGTATTCGCACCTATTGCATGGCTGATCGGGGTTCCGTGGGCTGATGCGGTTAACATGGGATCCATGCTTGGTACAAAAATCGTGTTAAATGAATTTGTAGCCTATTTACAACTTGCTGAGGAAGTCAGTGCCGCAAATATCTCCCCTAAAACCATTGCCATGGCTACTTTTGCACTCTGTGGATTTGCCAATTTTTCTTCTATTGCTATTCAGATCGGTGGTATAGGAGGCTTGGCACCAAGCAGAAAATCAGATCTTGCTAAGTTTGGTGTCAAAGCCGTATTTGCCGGAACCCTTGCAAATCTTATGACCGCTACCTTTGCCGGTATGTTATTTTAAGCTGTATTGAAAAGAGTGTAATTAGATATGACAGGATCTAGATATATATTATTTACGCTTTCCCTGATATATCTTTCTTTATCAATAAATGCATATGCTCAAGATACGCAATCCACTTTGCCGGTGGGTACCGTAAATGACACTCCGGTTTATTTTGAAGAGCTATTAAAGGAATACGCTAAATCTGTGAATAAAACTCCGGAACTGCAGGAACTAAAGTCTTTCCTTCCCCTATTTTTAAACTATAAAGCTAAAATAGCATTTGGCAGAGATTTCGGGTTATATGAAGATCCATCCATACTTCAAGAATATGATCAATACGTAACAGAGGCTTCTTATTCCTTTTTAGTGGATCGGGTAGTAAAGCCCAAACTGTTTGACGAATTCAGTGAACGATCTGATTGGGAATTAAAGGTGTTTCATGTTCTTATCACACCAAGCGACTCGACAGAATTGAGCACGATCGATATCAGGCTAAATAAAGCCCGGGAGGATATTCAAAAAGGCATCCCTTTGGATGAGGTCAATAACAGATACTCAAGCGTTATGCGGGGACGTAAAACCGGCGGCACCCTGCAATGGATTACAGCCGGCACAACAGTAAAGGCCTTTGAGGATGTAGTATTTGATCTAAGGGTGGGTGAAGTATCAGAGATTTTTAGAACCCAGTTTGGGTTTCATATTGCCCTACTTATAGATAAGCGAGAAAAAACCCCTGCCCGTTTGGTGAATCATGTTTATATACAGCGAAAACCCGATTCTAGCTCTGTCGAAAAAATAAATAAGGCTTATCGGGCTTTGGCTGATTCCGGCCGTAACTGGAGTGAAGTAGTTCTGAATTACTCAGAAGATCCGGCTTCTGTTTCGAGGGAAGGTAACATAGGTTGGATCCATTACACAATAAACCTGCCTGAAGAATTTCTGAATAAAGTAATGACACTGCCCGCTCCTACCCCTTATTCCCAACCCATTGAAACACAATTTGGTTACCATATTTTTAAAATTGATTCAGTCAGGACATTCGATGATCTTGATGATAGATCCGATTTTTTGAGAGGAAGATTTGAAAATGTTAATTACAAGTTTGAGGACAAGGATTTCATTCTGGAACAAGCAAACCAGAGATACCCGGATCAAACATTTACTAAAAAAAATATATCAGAGGCAACCATTAGCCTCTTTCCGGAATTCAAAGAAATAGCACGTTCCTATCTGGATGGACTGGTTATCTTTAAAATAAATGAAAATCATATCTGGTCGGCCAACAAAGAAGATTCAATTGCTGTTCAAGACATATATCAAACCAATAAAGACCTTTATAGAATAGAAGAAAGACCGTTTTACTTTCAATTTTATGCAAATGACTCAAGTCTTATTGAACAAGTGACCACTTATGTTCAAAGTGGCAACCCTCCCTCCTCTGTAAAAAGTGAATTCCGGGGAGTAGAGGTCTCAATGGATTCAAGCACTGTTTATGCGAATATTTCTGAATTTGATCTCAAATCGCAGAAACCTGAAACATTTACTGAGATCATCCCTCTTAATGATAGTTTTACAGCTGTTTGGCTGGTTAAACACCTTGAAAGGCGTCATATGACCTATGAAGAGGCCTTTGATCAAATTTACAATGATTACCTGCCACAGAAGGAACAAAGGTTTATTAATGACTTAAGAGACCGTTATAATGTAGCGGAGAATTATCCTAATTTAGAGCAAGCCTACAAAAGCTATACCTTTAGTCATGAGAATTAAATTTTTACCACTCTTACTAATTGTTTTGGTTATGACGCAGGCCTGTCAAACCAAAAGCAGTTCTGAGACCGTGATCCTTGCAGAAGTGGGAAATATGGTACTCACAAAGTCAGAAGCTGAATCATTCATCCCAAAAAATGCCCTGCAAGCTGACAGCTCATTAGCTCTAAAAAAATACACCGATGACTGGGTTCGCAAACAGGTCATTTTGCAGGAAGCGGATCGCCTGAATTTTGCGAACCGAAGAGATGTGAGAGAGCGCTTAAAACGCGTTCAGGATGAATTCATCTTGCAAGCCGTTCAGGATTACATCATCAGTGAGTTTGAAGACGATATGAGCGTGAGCGAGCTTGAAGCACGTAATTATTATCAACAGAATAAAGAGAAATTTACTCTCGAAGAGCAATACGTCCAATACCGGCATGTAGTAACAGAAACCATGGCGGATGCTCAGAACGCAAAGCGTGAACTAATGAGAGGAACCGATTGGGAAACCGTAGCAAAAAGATACTCCAAGTATGCGGATCTCAAGATCAGGGAGTCACAGAAATTCTGGCCTATTTCGATCTCAGGCGGTGATGTGAACATGCTGAACCGCTATTTGAGAGTTATTGGTCCTTCCGAGATCTCACCAATTTACCGCTCGGGCAATGAATAT
>JAASTO010000196.1 GCA_021767245.1 Balneolaceae bacterium | reverse complement strand
CCGAAAAGTAGCTTCATCAGTGTTCTATAGCGGAGCCAGTTCTGTTGTCGCCCGTCTTTTAAATGCAGGGGCCTTATTTTATACGCTCAAGATCATTTCTGAATCCGAATTTGGTATTGCCGCACTGGCTATTGCTTTTTTTAATACTGCTAAAGCTCTTACTGAACTCGGATTGGGTGCCGCGATCATTCAGGAACGTAAAATCGGCAGAATTCAGATCGATTCCTTGTTCTGGATCAGTTTTATGATCTCTGCTGTGCTTTATTTAACCCTTTATTTTGCAGCTCCCTTTGTGGCTCAGTTTTACGAAACAGAGGTCCTTTCCCCTATGATCCGGGTTTATATGCTGGGAATCGTAGCTTTCAGTTTTTATATGATATCCAGTAGATTACTCACGCGGGAATTGGCTTTCAAAAAGATCGCTGTGATCGACAATGTGTCCCTCGCAGCTTCAGCGGGATTGATGATCTACCTGGCGTGGGCCGGTTGGGGTGCCTGGTCAATTGTACTGGCTGAGTTAGCTCATAAAGTGGGGCAAATGGTGCTGAGTATGGTATTCAAACCCTATTGGCCACGCCTGCAATTCAAGTATGAAAAGATAAAGCATTTGCTGAGTTTTGGATTATATACGGCCGGATCACATACACTCCAAAAACTATATATCAACGCGGATTATTTGATAATCGGTAAATTTTTTTCCATGGAATTGGTGGGGATCTACTCCTTCGCTTACCGGCTCGTTTTTGACACGGTTCAGGAACTTTCAAGCGTGATCAATCGTGTGGCCTACCCTGCTTTTGCCAAACTTCAGGATCAGGCAGACCGCTTACGTAATTACTTCTTCACCATGAGTAAAGCGAGTATGCTACTGGTTGGAACTGTAATGATCATCATCGGAACCTATATCGACTGGTTCCTGCCTATGGTTGGTTACGAGAAATGGATCGAAGCCGTACCCTATATGCGTATCTTTGTGGTTGTTGGGCTGGTTCAATGCCTTATTACCCTCTTACCGAAACTTATTAATGCCAAAGGCGAGGCTCGTTTTGTGTTCTACTTTACCCTAAGTAATGCTATTGTGCTCCCTATTGGATTTCTGTTGGCCGCTCAGATCAGCATGCTGGCTGTTGCTTACGTTTGGCTTACCCTCTACCCTGTCATCTCAGGGGTGATATTCTACTTTGGAGCTAAAGTCACACAAACTAATCCATGGTATTTCGGCTTTAAGAGTTTCTCAGCCTTATACATTTTAGCTCCTCTCACCGGGGTTGCCATTCTAACCCGATACGGCATCAATTATTGGCTAGGCGGTGCTCACCTTGGTGGACTTATTTCGGCTTCTATCTTTATTTTTGCCCTGTCCATAGGGGTGATATGGTTTACCGAACGTAAGACCATCAATGCTCTGCGATAAACCATTTATCTTTACCGGTTATGTTCTTAAGTATATCAAATTTAAACTTACACCTGTGCTTTATTAAAAGTATTTTTAGTTGACCATCTCATTAAATTCCCAAGTTCATCATGCCAAATCCTCAGACCTCAAACCCCAAAGTCAGCTGCCTAATGGTAACCGCCAACCGGCGAAACCTGGCTAAAAGAGCTGTTCAATGCTTTAAGAACCAAACTTATCAAAATAAGGAACTGGTCATAATTGATGATGGAGATGAAGATTATTCAGGGATCCTTCAAGATCTTCCGGCCGAACAGGTGAAATACATAAAACTGGAAAAGGAGCCTGATTTCGTATTGGGGAAATTACGAAATCGAAGCCTTGAAGAAGCAAGCGGAGACTATCTGATACAGTGGGATGATGACGACTGGTATCACCCGGAAAGGATTGCCATACAAGCCGAAGTGCTCAATCAAGGGTATGACGCCTGCTGCCTGGCTTCCTCCCTCATGCATCTGGATACTGATGAGTTTATGCTACATCCATATGTGGGTATCCTACCGGACGGTATTCCCGGTAGCATCATGCACCGTCAAAATGATTCGATCCGTTATCCTGAAACACGTCGTTCTGAAGATACCGTTTATCTTGAGGAATGGATGAAACTGAGATACCATAAACTGGATCATTCCTACAACTACCTGTTTTTGAGAGCCTATCATGGCAGTAATACCTGGGAGAAAGATCACTTCAAGCGCCGTATCAGAAATTCACCCATGGCATTAGTTCAATACGTTTGGCATGCCATCGTTAAAAATGACCTATTTGGCCACTCCCGCTTTCAATTGAGTGATGAAGCCACCAAGGCCTTTAGTCAGTACCTCAATGAATCCAAAGCCTTAAACCTGCTTTAGCTCTTGATGAAAAAAATCTATATAGTCGGCTGCCCCCGTTCAGGTACAACTTTGCTCCAAAGTTTCCTGGCTTCGCATAGCGCTATTGTTTCATTTCCGGAAACTCATCTCTATTCCAAAACTATTTCCATCAATCCGGTAGTTCAGGTTTTAAGCTGGTACAGAGCTAAACATCTTAAGATCGTTGAACAGATACTGACTGATCTTGAGGTTCCTATCAATAAAGAGATCAAAGAATTTGGCCATACATTCAGCACTAAAACGTGGGTACAGTTTTTGAATCAACAATTAGATCATATTGGGGAATATTTCAGGAGTAAAAATGAGATCTACCTTCTGGAAAAAACACCACGGCATTTGCATTTTATTGATCTGATTCAGTCCGCCGAACCAGAAGCTCAATTCATTCATATCATTAGAAAAGGAGAAGATGTAGTAGCCAGCATGGTTGAGGCCACGAAATCAAACCCGATTGAATGGTCAGGAGACCGCTCTACTGATACATCCATCTTTTGGTGGAACCGAAGTATCCGGCTATCAAAAAAATACATTGGCCGGCCTAATAACTATCATATCAGCTATGATAACCTGATCAATGATCCTGAAAAGGTATTGCGATACCTCTTTGCAAAATTGGGTATTTCCTTTGAGGAACAGATATTAACTAAATATCACAGAACCGCTGACTCCCTGATAGGTGATGATGAGGTCTGGAAGAATAAGAACACCGAAAGAATTCTTAGTACTTCCAACAAATTTAAAAACCTGCCGGAAGAAACCAGGGAGCATATCAAACATAAACTCATTCGGTTTGATTACAATAAGATCGATATCAAAAATTACAGTTGATTTTATTACTTGATCAGGTCGTACTCCAGCCTGATTGCGGCCCCTACCCGGTCACCGTAAAGTTCACCCAGATCGGCCGTAATGTTGATCCCATATTTTAGCCTGTCATTGCCGGGAAACACTGAATTGATGCCCACCATAAATGAGTGATTCACCTTTTTCAGTTCCTCAAGGGGACGTAATTCAGCACAAACCCTACCACCGGTTCCCGGACATTCTTCACGTGGAAGCCTGGTAATGATCTGATCTTCAACTACCCCATAATTTCGGGAATAGGTATATAGTACCCTATAGTTAAGAGCATTTGAAAGTTTACCTGACAAACCCAGATGATGAGCTACAATGATATTATTATAAATAGGCCGTTCTGTTGAACCGTCTGTCAGTAACATGGGGTTCCCGATCACTCTTCCCTGATAGGTCCATCCGGTTCGGTAAATTCCGTTATTGTAGTAACTGGCGGTTCCCCTCGGTTCCCAATCATAGGAATCCATGCGCTTGGTGTTGATATGCTCCCAGATCACATTCTGTATGAGCTTTGCATCCTTAGGCTTTACGGTTAGCCCCCAGATCCCATCCCAGGGACTTCGAAACCGTGTTGAGACCTTATCCTCCAGGTAAAATAATCGGTAGGCTTTGAGGTCAACTTGACCAAAATTCATATGTACACTGAAGTCGTAGGCCGCCACTGAGTTCCCAACGGCATTTGATTGTTCACCACCCGGGGCATTTTCGTCACTTGAACCGGTAGCTGTAATAACTTCCCAGAACGTTTTACCACCTGAAGGTAGATCACCCCTGCTGTCACTCACACCACCCCACTGAACATTGTGAACCACTCCGCCACGCACATCGAGGAAATCATACTTAAAACTCAAATAAAAATATTTCTCGTGCAGGTAAGCGTCTCTTACATGCCGGTCATTTTCAAACCATCCATGGGCAAAAAGTGCGTTAAACCTTACCATTCCGTTAGTTCCCGGAACATTCAGAAATCCATCCGTTGAAAGTGCGATCTTTGGAATCGGAGTCGCATTGCGGCTATACATGAAGGAACCGGTGGAAAGCTCATCTTCTTTTAACGCTAATGGATCAATAAAACGACCACCTGTTAATTTGAAGTTCCCAATTCCAAGATCCAGGTAGGCTTGATCAAAGAATACCGTTGAATGGTCTGAGATCCTTGACGTCAGGTTTCCACCAAAATTGAGATCAAATGTAGAGTTACTAAACAGCTTCGCCTTCCAGTTTATATAATTCAACGCATTAGCTGATGATTGATCAACCCTTCCATCCTGATTGACGTGTGACCAAAATGGTAGTTCTTCCCCAAAACCATTCAGATTAGTGTTAAACAAAACACCTGTTTTGAGGTCAATGTTTTCAGTGTCATAATTGATCAACTGCGCATTACTCTGATAGGTGATGAATAACAGTAAGGCACAAGTGAAGGTCTTCTTAAGCATTTTTATCTATTTCTAAATCTTCTGTGGAGGGTTTAAGCTCTGTTTCGGTTCCCACATACTTCGAGATGAGGTAGGATACCACATTTAAAATTCGCTTTAAAATAAGATTTGCCGTCAGGATACCAACCAGTGCTTCTTTCGGAAGGGATACGACACCAGACATCTCTAAAGCAACACTTACAAACAATGTGTCCGTACTTGGTAAAAATGGAAT
>JAASTO010000195.1 GCA_021767245.1 Balneolaceae bacterium | reverse complement strand
AGGCATAGATCAGCAGCAGGGCAGCCGCTCCTAAGTCGGATATCGGTGGAATAGGGCCTTCAAAAGTGGGGGCGAACTCGCTGCCCAGTACGGTCAGGCCTCCAAACACCAGAAACAGCAGGATGGAAAATTTAAGTACGGTAAAGATGGCCAGTGAGCGGATCGACTCCACGGCTCCCAGCACGTTCACCAGGGTCAGCCCGCCGATTGTGATAGCCAGGGTGATGAGGCGTCCGGTTCCACCCGTGGCAAAATCATAGAAATACCCGATGCTGTCGGTCAGAAGCACGGAGTTGGCGGCAAAAGAAATGAGCCGGGCCACATAGAACAGCCAGCCGGCCTGAAAACCGATAAAGGGACCAAAGGCCTCGGTACCATATTTGATGGGTCCGCCGGTGCCTCGGAAATAACTTCCCAGTTCAGCGAAACTCAAGATCACGGGCAGCATAAGCAGGGCACAGGCCACATAAATGTAGATACTATATTCCCCGGCCAGGTCATACGCCCCGCTTGGCAAACCAAAGATCCCGGCTCCCACAAAACCATTCACCACCAGCATCCACAAACCCCAAAGGCCTATTTTGCGGGGCAGTTTTTCCTGATCATCGGAAGGGGAAATGGGGTGATTCATGTGTTAATGCTAAAAAAAGATAAGTTTTGAATATGGAATATTGAACAAGGAATAATGAATAACGAAATGTCTATGTAGTACCTTCAATATTGGATATTCCTTGTTCGATATTCATTATTCCCCTCGTTCATTCTACCATGATGTCGCCGTAAGAGATCATTTGGCCATTCAAATCGTAGATGAACACACGCTTAAGCCCACGGGCAGCTTCGGGAGAACGATCAATACCCAAATTTAGCGGATCGATGTAGAGATTGGATATACCCGGATTCAGTGTTTCCTGAATGATATCCAGTCTTTCAAAACTATTATCAGGCAGCCTGACCAATATTTCAGCTCCGTTTACTGAATTGATGCCTGTGATCTCAAGTTCGATCTGAATGGTTTGGTTGGTGGCCGCAGGGTTTGGATAGGCAGGAACCACATTCACCAAACCCTGAAATAGAGGAGAGGTTCTCCAGTCGTCCTGATCCACATTTTGTACAGATCCTTGTTCAGTGGTCTCAGTATATCCGGCGGGAGCTGTATAGGCCTCCTGCTCAAAATCTCGCTGAGCATTATTACGTGTACAGGAAGCTGTAAGCAACAGAATACCGAGAAATACAGGGATCGAAAAAAACTTCTTCATAAAAAGGCACGAACTTAGGGTTCAATACGTTCGAATTTGCGAGAACAAACCGTATCTTTAAGTGTCAAAAATACAAAAATCTTTTACTTAATAATATCATGCTGCACATAGTTGGAATTAACAACTGCAATAAGATCCGAGATACCAAAAAATGGATGGATTCACACAATGTGGACTACGAATTCATTGACATCAAAAAAGCTCCTCTCACAAAAGCGGAACTGAAGGAACTGGAATTTAAAGTGGGTCTGGATGTATTGGTGAATAAAAGAGGGCGAAAATGGAGAGACCTCGGGCTGGCTAAAAAAGACCTGACCGATGAAGAACTGTTTGAGCAGCTTCTGGAGCATCAGGTTATGATCAAGCGACCGGTTCTTATAAAAGATGAAGCCGTTCTAGTCGGGTACGATGAAGATGCTTTTGAGACCTTTGTGGCTGAACCTGAGGAAGAAGGATGATCTCGTTCAAACAAACGGTCCTATTTATACTCCTGTGCACCTTTGTGGGCATTGGGGAAAGCGTAGCTGCCCAAGACCTTTATCCTTCAGATAAAGAAACGGCTCCTGACATGGAGGATTTCTTTTCCGTGAAGGAGACCTTTCGGTATGAAGTGAAATATGGGTTCCTGAAACTGGGCTGGGTCAATGTTGAATTGCTTAGCGATACTTTGTATCAGGATCAGCAGCGTAAGCACATTCTGACTGAGATCGAATCCAATTCCAAGATCCCGTTTATGGGAAAAGAACTGGACCGACTGAACAGTATCTTTCATGTGAATGAGGATGGCTGGCCGGTGGAAAACAAGTACTGGAAGGATAACATCGATGAAAATGAGATGAACGAGATACAGTACTGGTTCGACCGCGATCTGGGTAAGGTCTATTACAAAGAGGAAGATGGCAGCCGCGATACTCTTGACTTGGAAGATCCCGCCACCTCCGGCCACCTGATCTTTTATGTATCTCGTATGCACGCCGGAACGGAAGAGGGATTTGCCTTGCCGGTGTACGTGAGTAAGAAAAAAGGATACATCTTTGGCCGGAATTCAACCAAGCTGGAAGAACGAAATTATGAGGCGTTTGATGAACCGGTTCAGAGCTATATGCTGGAGGGCAAAACGGAAAATATTGAAGGCCCCTTTGGTTTTAGTGGTGACTTCAGAGCCTGGTTCATGAATGATGACCTCAGGATCCCGTTGGAAGCCCGGGTAAAAGTACTATGGGGCAATGTAAAAGTCAGGCTCATTGAATATACACGCGAAGACCTATGAAGAAAGTATTGGTAAAAAAATTGGAACATGGACAGGATCTCCCACTGCCAAATTATGAGACCATTGCCTCAGCCGGAATGGATATTCGGGCAGCACTGGAAGCTACCATCATCCTGAAACCCGGAGAACGAAAACTGATCCCAACCGGATTACAGATGGCTCTGCCGGAAGGCTATGAGGCGCAGATCCGTCCACGCAGCGGACTTGCGATCCGAAGTGGAATTACTATGCTGAATTCACCCGGCACCATCGATGCTGATTATAGGGGAGAAGTGAAGGTGATCGCTATTAACCATAGTGAGGAAGAATTTGAGATCAAGCACGGAGACCGTATTGCCCAGATGGTAATCGCACCGGTTACACAATTCCCGGTGGTTGAGGTCGATGAGCTGGATGAAACGGATCGCGGTGATGGTGGGTTTGGAAGCACCGGAGTGAGGTGATTGTTGAACATTCAACTCTGAAGTGGAACGGGTGGTCCCATCCTGAAGATACTTCCGAAGCATCTACAAATGTTGGGATATGCAATGAGTTGTGAAGAGGCTTCGGAGGTACCCCTCAGCATGACCCCTAAATAAATTTAATAATCTATTCAAATAGCTGATGGCCCGGTACTGACAGCTGCAATATATGTTAGAGAATCTTCGTCCGTATTTAAGCCTTATAAAAGAAAACCACGACTTTCGGCGCCTTTGGTTATCCCAATCGGTTTCAAATTTTGGGGATTGGTTTGGCCTGCTGGCTTTGTACGCCATCATCAGCCGGTATTCGGATTCTGAGTTTTTGTTAGGACTCATCATTGTGGTAAAGATGTTGAGTCTGGCGTTTTTCTCACCCTTTGCCGGTTATCTGGCTGATCGCTTCAATCGCAGAATGCTTATGATCTGGTGCGATCTTTTGAGAGGGGTTGCCGTGCTGGGTATTCTAATGGTTAATTCTCCTGAAACCCTATGGATAGCCTACGTTTTGACAGCCGTTCAGATGATGTTATCGGCTATTTTTGAACCGGCTAAGACCTCCTCCATACCCAATGTAACCTCCGAAGAAAACCTGACTAACGCAAATATCATATCCACGGCAAGCTGGAGTATTATTTTTACAACGGGGATGTCCATCGGGGGATTTGCCACGGACCTTCTTGGAACGGATCTGGTGCTGATTCTGGATTCCCTTACCTATGTACTTTCTGCCTGGTTTGTTTATAAAGCGGTGATCCCTCAAAAGCGACTTTCAAAAGAGGAGATGTATCGTACCCGAAATCCATTCAAAGGCATCAGGGAAGGTTTGCGTTACCTCTTCGATAACCGGCATATTCTGAGACCCTCACTTGCAAAAGGAACCTCAACCGTATTTTTAGGCGGTTTAGTCTATCTGCTAATTATTGTCAGTGAAGAGGTGCTGATGATGGGCAGTATTGGGCTTGGTTTGCTGTATGCTGCCCGCGGTATTGGCACAGGGGTCGGTCCGATCATCGGTCGTCGCATGTTCAGCGATGAAAAGGACTGGGTGATGGTAATGGGACTGGCGATCATATTTTGTGGACTGATGTATATGGTGGTTGGTTTTGTGAATAGCCTCACCCTCATGTTCATTTTTGTATTGCTGGCTCATGCGGCTTCCGGGGCAAACTGGGTGACCAGTACTGTTCTTCTTCAAAAGCGTACTCAGGATACTTTCCGCGGACGCATATTCAGTACCGAGTGGCTACTATTTACCATAGGGAGTTCCATTTCTACTACCATTGCTTCACTCATTCTGGAGTTTGACATCATGACAGTGAAACCATTGATCCTGGTCTATGGTGGTATCATGGCGATGGGGGGAATCATCTGGAGCTTCACTATCACTAAAAACGAGCGACTTTGGCAAGAAGCGGGTTGAACACTGAAAATTCATCATTCAAGGTCCAAGGTAGAACCTTCAAGCGTCCGTTGGTCCTTGAAGCGTTCGGGGCACTGGTAAAACACTTATTTCAACCCACACAACGCTTGCAGGTCTTTAAGGACGCTGTAAGGTTTTTATTTTAGCATAAAAAACGCCGAAGCAGTTTCCCACTTCGGCGTTGAATGTTCTATTCCTCATCAGGTAGATTGAAATCCACATTGGTCCGGTAATCACCTAAAAGGTGTTCCGCAAAGTAGTACCATTTTTGACGCTCAAAATATGGCTGATAAGGCCCGAAACCATGTCGGCGTCCCGGAAGGATCATAAGATCAAATCGCTTGCCGGCTTTCACAAGGGCATCCACCAGGCGTATGGTATTAGCCGGATGTACATTGTTATCCATATCTCCGTGAACCAAAAGCAGGT
>JAASTO010000194.1 GCA_021767245.1 Balneolaceae bacterium | reverse complement strand
TTTTTCTTGGGTTGGTTCTGCTGAGTTCGGTGAGTATCAATTTGATAAAGCTGTTGACGCCATGAAGGCTATGATGAAAAGACGGGATGTAGCGTTGTCGCCGGATTATGAGAAAATGATGTACAGAATATTTAAGAATCGTTAGTACTTAGTTTTAAAACTCTGCGATAAGCAAGAAAGGCCGATTCCCAATATGGGTGTGTGAGCTTCGAGATCGTAACTCCTTCTGAGGTTGAGGCATGCAAAAAATCTGTCGCATTGATCATGATCCCTACATGATAGGTTTGCCTTCCGGTTTTGAAAAATACCATATCACCCGGTGTTACACGTCGTTTTGCTATTGGTTCACCAAACTCGAGTTGTTCCAGGGTCGTTCTTGGCAGCATCACAGAAAAATAATCTTCGTAAACTACCTGCATAAAGGCAGAACAATCGATGCCATTGTAACCGGTTCCTCCTAAAATATAGGGAATCCCTTTCCAGTCGCTATAAGCCAGTTGCAGAATTTCCTGCCTCTCGCGCATGACGTCTGAAGATGCATTGCTGACACTCATCATCGGCTTGAGATCAGCAGAATCGGCTTTCTCCGATACCGGTTCCTTATGTTGAACCGTATGGTACGAACCGCGTTTTACCGTGCCGCATGCCGCCAAAATGGTCAACATAGAACAGAGAGTCGAAATAGATATGATCTTAAAACCGTCTTGTTTCATTACCTGTAAATATAAACGGATATGCTTACTTTTGATGATGTAATTCAAATTATAATAAAGACGGATATATAAATGAATTTACTCGTCAATATCGATCACGTCGCGACATTAAGGAATGCCCGGGGTGAGGGATATCCGGATCCAATTGAAGCAGCCAAAGTGTGTGAAGAAGCCGGGGCTGCAGGTATTGTTTTTCATCTAAGGGGAGATCGCCGCCACATTCGGGATGCGGATGTTTTTCGGTTGAAAGATCATGTACGAGGAAAACTCGATTTTGAGATGGCTGCAACAGACGAGATGCTGGACATATGTCTTGAGGTTCAGCCTCATTTGTGCACGCTCGTTCCTGAAGGCCGAGAAGAATTGACAACGGAAGGTGGACTCAAAATGGAGACTGTTTTTGATGATTTTAAATCTACTGTCATTCCCCGATTGAAGGATTCCGGCATTGAGATTAGTTTATTTCTGGATCCAAACCCCGAGGATATTCGGCTAGCCCATGAATTGGGTGTAGATGCCATTGAATTACACACTGGAACTTTTGCGAATGCACCCGATGGCAAAAAACAGCATGAATTAACCCGGCTTCGAAAAGGGGCAGCATTGATCAGCGAACTGGGTATGAAAGCCAATGCAGGACATGGCCTGAACTTAGAGAATTTGCCGGATCTGCTTGAAACCATCCCAAACCTGAATGAGGTCAGTATCGGGCATGCCTTGATCAGTAAATCTTTGTTCTGGGGTATGGAAAAAACCGTCAAGGCCTATCTGGAGATCATTGAGGATTTTTACGGATCATAGTGAAAACGTCAGCTAAACATATCGCAGACCGTATTCGGCTGATGATCGCCACCAAACAGTTTCAGGTGGGTGAGGTGTTGCCATCCACCCGGGAATTGGGTCAACAGCTGGAAGCCAGTTTTCACACCGTTCGTAAGGCCTATCATATACTTGAGGATGAGGGATTGATTCTCGGCGAACAGGGACGGGGTTTCACCGTAAAAAACCAGACTCCGTTATTGGATAAATCCGCTCGGCTTGAAGTTGGAGGAGAGAAGGTTCAAGCCTTGGTAGAAGAACTGGTGGGATATGGACTGGATGAATCAGAGATAGAATTGTTATTTCAGGAACAGCTTGGATTCATGGAATGGCCCGATCGTATCCAAACCTCAGCCAGTGTTGGTGAAAATCACGAGTTGGGAAGAATGTTATCTGATGCCATTAAAAAACAGGTCGGGGTGAAAAGCGAAGTGATCAGTGTAAATGAATATGAAAAGGCTGCCAAATACGATGCCTTGTTTGTGCCTATTCACCTGATGAGCCATTTCCGAAGCCTGCGGGAAAGTTTACTGGTCATTCCGATCGTGTATGATTACGATCCGGATATTCTTTTATCTATGGTTGACCGGGCAGCGATAGATACCATCGGATTAGTGACGGGAGCTGAGGAAACGATCCCTAAGATCATTGAGGAATTAAAGCGATCGGTGCATTTTGAGGGTTCTTTTGTGGCCGGTACGATCTATGGGAAATCACTCCCACTATTTGTGCGTGAGTCGGATCTGATCCTATATACCTCAGACAGTGCCAGGCTGGTTGAGCAGAAGATCCCCCAAAAAAGCCGGCTTAGGCTTGATTACCTTCTCTCTGAAAAGAGCTCGGAAATGATCCGTGCAGAATTGTGGGATCAATAAGTTTTAAAATTAATTTTTAAATAAAGTATTACTTGATCAAGAAAGTTATTCAGCAGGCCATTGACGCCATTGAAAAAGAGATCGTCGCAGTCAGGGAGACTCCATCCACAGATGTATTGTTTACCGGGGAACTGGAGAAAATATCAGGGGAGTACATCTACTCGTTTGAGTCACACAACCGTGGCCTACGTTTTGCCGAGGAAATACGGGCAAAAGTGGATTCTAAAGAATTCAAAGTTCACATTGTGGAGTTCAAAGACAAGAAAGTTCGCCTGGAATTCCCTGAAAATGTTGGAAGCAGGATCGACGAAGTATTCCTGGAATGGGAGAATGATTTCGTTCTTAAAAAAATGGAAGAGCATTTATTCAAGCTTCAGGACAAAGCTGAGGAGGTTCCACAGTTAAAGGCCCTTCTTGAGCCTGCTGAGCATTTTAAAGCCCATCAGGGTTCGGTTCAGATCAAAGTGGATGATCTGAGAAATGAAGCTCAGAAAGATGCGATCGAGAAATCATTGAAGAATAATATTCTGTACGTGTGGGGCCCTCCGGGAACCGGCAAGACCGCAACTCTTGGGTATATAGTGGCCAATTTATTGAATCAGAATAAAAGGGTGCTTTTTGTCTCAAATACCAATCGGGCTGTTGATGTGGGCTTGCTCAGTGTTATCAATGCATTGTATGAGATCGATCCGGCATTCGATCTTCAGAATACGACTCGCTTTGGGGAAGCCGCTTTGGATGATAAACGCCTGGAGGATATTTTATTTGAACATCAGGTTAAAACAAAACTTGATGGGCGCAAAGCAGATGCGGTACAACTTTCAAATTTGTTGAGTAATTATGAAAAACTTCAGGAAGCTGTGGATGACCTGATGAGGAATGGGGAGGAAGTACCTGAAAAAATGGACCTTGAATGTCAGCTTGCTGCCAATAAAATGGATGAATATGGGGGGAGAGAAGCCGTTGAGATAGAAATTGATCGACTTCTGAACTTGAATGAACGGTACGAGCTAAAGAAAAAGCAATTGGTTGCTACCACATTGGCAAAAGTGTGTACTTCAGAACTATTCTACAACATCAGCTATGATGCTGTTGTAGTGGATGAGGGGTCTATGGCTGGTATCCCATATATGTTGCTGATGGCTGGAAAAAGTAAACAACACCTTATTGTTGCCGGAGACCCGATGCAGTTACCACCCATTGCGATCACAGATCACCCCAAATCAAGAGATTTCCTGGAACAGGATATTTTTACCTATGTGTCAAAATCGGAATCTACTGAGGATCTGTTCAACTGGCATGATTTTAACCCGAACTTCACCAGCTTTTTTGACACGCAATATCGAATGAAGGATGATCTGGCGGGCGTGATCAGTTCTGTGTTTTATGAAGGGAGATTGAAATCAGGCAAACCGGCAGATGGTCGTGATCTGGATAATGGTGAGTCTTCTTCAGTGGCTTTGATCGATTCGGCTAAATACAATCCTGTATTGGAACAGGAATCCGGAGAAAAAGGATTTAAACCGGTCAATGAAGTTCATATGCGACTCATTGAGGAAAGTGTAAAACGACTGACAAAAAATCACCCTTCCGAAGACATAGGTATTATCGTTCCCTTCCGAAATAGTGTGTATAAGGTGAGAAATTACTTGTGGGAAAAAGGATACAGGGAGGTAGAGGTAGGAACTATTCACACCTTTCAGGGCAGAGAGAAACCGGTGATCATTTTCGATACCGTGATGAGTGGTGAATGGCAAAACGGTGGTATGAGGCATTATTCGGTTCGCCCCTTTGATGAGAAAAAGAACGGACTGTCGGTACCCAGATTATTAAACGTCGCTTTTTCCCGAAGCAAGGAATTGTTGGTGATTATTGCTGACATGGGACATGTTCAGAAAGTGTACGGCAATAAATTTTTGGGCAGATTGCTAGGGTCGGTTCAGAAAATATCCATCTGATTATGCCCCGTTTGAAAGACCTGATTCGGGCCGTAATTTTTGAATTGAAATCAATTCTAAAAAAATGAAAGTTATTTCAAAAAAGAGTTGAATAGTATCAGAATTAGCCCTTATATTTGTTGCCCTTTCAGAAAGGGAAATTTATTGAATTAAGCGGGAATAGCTCAGTGGTAGAGCACAACCTTGCCAAGGTTGGGGTCGCGAGTTCGAATCTCGTTTCCCGCTCAAAAGGCAGTCAGGTGACACTTGGCTGCCTTTTTTAGTTTTAGGAATCATGTTTGAAACATACATCATTTATAAATCATCCAGGGATCGATTTTATGTTGGGTCAACCGGGGCCGGGGTACAAAAAAGACTCGATCGGCATAATGAGGGATGGACACGGTCTACAAAATCCGGCATTCCATGGGAATTGAAATTTGTTCGGAGTTTTGAGACCAAGACCGAAGCCTTACAGTGGGAGAATCATATTAAACGTCAAAAGAGC
>JAASTO010000193.1 GCA_021767245.1 Balneolaceae bacterium | reverse complement strand
TCTGCCCTGAGAGTCTTTACCATCCCAGATGGCTTCATAGGTTCCTGAACTCATTTGAGTACCCTTAATTTCTCTCACAAGATTCATGGATCGGTCAAAGATCCGGATCTTGGTATTCTGCGTTTCAGTAATTTCAAATTTTATTCTCACCACTTCATGAATACGTGGTGAGAATGGATTTGGGTAGGCGTAAGATGTAACAGATTTAGTATCAGGTTGATAGATATTTCCACCTTGTAAAGGAAAATTTACCCGGGTGATCTCCCAATTCTGACCAAGATCATTGGTAGATGCTAAACCATCTTCGGTACCTATCCAAACGCGATCAGTGGTAGAGGCAACGGAGTAGAACTGTGCATTGCTTTTTATGAAAGCATTTGGGCTCATTATTTGTGGTGAACGGATCCATGAATCGCCACCATCATTTGAAATAAAAAGACCGTTATCGCCGGTAGCAAACATATAGACATCTTTAAATCCGATATCGTTGATCCGTTCCCCGATCAGTGTTTGCCGGAATGTATCACCGCCATCATCAGTATAAACCAATCCTTGGCTTTCCTGCGTATCAGCTACCCAGTTGGTCAACCAGATCCTCCCGGTCGATGCATCTTCTCGAATTCTGATCACCCAGTTTCCAAGTAAACCATCCGAACCGTTATTGAATCGGATGTGTCGCCATCTGATACTGTCCGTTGGGGCTGTAAGTGCATTATCTGATATGTTCACACCTCCGGCACTTCCAAACCAAACACGGTCCTGAGAATCGATCAGCAGTCCAAATCCAAGTAGGTTGTTATCAAAGCGTGGGTCATAACGGTTTAAATCCTGTCCATTAACTGTGGAGTTCCACTGATAGGAATTATCCGGATTAAGTTCTTCTGAATTGAAAGGAGGTAGAATGATCTTTTCCCAGCTTTCTCCAAGATCGCTGCTTCTAAGTAATCCAGACGCCCAGGAAGCAGCTAAAATTACATCTCCATGATGATCGATAGAGTATGGAGGTGATTGTTCTCTGACGGTATTTCTGACCCTGTAATACGTTTCGCCACCATAATTAAATGCGATATCACAATCAGGATCATATGAATCTGAATCTGTAGCACAATCACCGGAAGGTTCAGGGTCTGTAGGAAAGGGATTAAAGTCCCAGGTTGAACCTCCATCAATACTAATATAAAACCCATACCCGGAAGGAATTGAACCATTTGTGGTTTCTGAAGTAAAACCCAGACCGGCCACTACGGTGTCCTGAGACAGGGAAAGTGAAAAGACACGGCCAACCCCATTATATACGCTATCAGCATTGGGAGGGGAGAACCAATCCGATTCGTTTGCAATATTTCGGTTTAGTGCCGGACTGATCCACAGGGTATCTCCGTAAGCAGCCATTGTGCTTACACTGTTTTGGCGGATACTGTTAAAAGGATCACTATTTGTGTCTTGAGGTCCAAATATCTGGGCTTTGGCCAATAAGGGTAGCAATACAAGGTATGTTATGAGTGTTAAAACTTTCTTCATTCTACCAGTGTAAAGGTTGTTTTTACGGTATCACTCACCAGTCCCGCCCTATCAATGGCATAATAGAATATGTTGTAGGTATCCGGTTGGTTTTCAGAATTAACGGGAAATGTGAGAGTGTACAATGAATCATCGGCGGTTTGATCTCCGAAAGATTGTCCGTCATCAAATAATTTAAACGGAGAATTGGCTGCTTCACCATTAGTTTGGCTGATCAATCTCAAAAAAACTCCCTCAATATTAGTTTGGCCATCCTCATCAGTTACTTTTGCCATAAATCTGATGTTTTCAGTCCCAGACTGTGGAATAGAATATTCGGTAGGATTATCGGCATAGATAATTTCTGGTGGTGAATTTGAAATACCGTTAACACGGATCACACTTTGAGCATAATTTCCATTTCCTGATTCGTCTTTTACCGTGACAACTACCAGAATATTAGTCGTGGTGGATGTAGAGATTGTGTATGAAATCTCCTCAATAAATGTACCGTTATGACGTGTAATGGGGTTTAAATGAATAATCCCTTCAATACCTTTGTCCGGTTCTTGGATATCAGTCACTGAGAATGAGATACGGGTTGCTTCTGTAGCTTCTTCGATTTGCCCGGAAAGTTCGATCGATAATGTTGAGTCAAACACTTGATCCGTTTGTCCTCTAAAATCTACCACGCCGGGTGTAACGTTAAACTGTTTTATATAGGATGTAGCATCCGGAACTCTATCCTCAACTCCTGTTTCACAACCTGCAAGAAGGACTAAACAGAGACAAAGACCGCCTATGAACGTAAGTAAGTGATTCATTTAATGTGTAAGTGAGATTCACATCAATGTTAAGCATTGCAAAAACCTAAGTCCACTTAATCATTTATTGTAACAAAACCGGATTTCATATTGCATGTACTTGTTCAGCCCGTTATATTCGTCGCGTTATGAAAATCGAATTAACTCAAATGCACAATTGGTGGTGGCCTGTTATAGAAAATAACAGTGGGATTGCTATGTGATTTTGCATTTGAAAAAGAAATTAAAGAAAAACCCACTGTTCTCTGAATGGTGGGTTTTTTTGTTTGTGGA
The DNA here is from genome assembly GCA_021767245.1 of Balneolaceae bacterium. Lineage (GTDB taxonomy): Bacteria > Bacteroidota > Rhodothermia > Balneolales > Balneolaceae > Gracilimonas. The sequence continues at coordinate 2,259 of JAASTO010000193.1, read as the reverse complement.
GATTGGTTAATGGTTAATTGCAGAATGGTTATTCGTGATTACAATTAACTAATAACCTTTAACGAATTAGTAAATGAACAAAGAACAATTTTTTGAACTTAGTGAAGAATACACGGCCATACCGGTGTACCGGAGGTTATTGGCGGATGTTCTTACGCCCGTGTCTCTATTTATGAACATTCGTGAAGGGGCTAGGCATCCGTTTTTACTTGAATCGGTAGAAGGTGGCGAGCAACTTGCCCGTTATTCCTTCATCGGTCGAAATCCGTATCAGGTTCTACAGTTTGATGGTGAGGAAACGACATTTTCCCGACATGGTGAAACTGAAATCGTAAAATCACCTTACTTCGAAAAACTAAAAGAACTTACCACGGCCTATACTGAACCCACGCTTCCGGAACTTCCCCGATTAAAGGGAGGAGCCGTTGGTTTTTCCGCTTATGATACATTTCGTCAGGTAGAACACCTTCCGAATGTACCCAAAGATGACCTGCACCTACCTGAGGCCATTTGGGCATTTTATGATGAGATCTTTGCTTTCGATCATGTTAAGCATCAGGTGGTTTTGATAAAGACCGTTTTTGTAGAGGAAGAAGATGATCTGAATGAAGCGTACCAGAAAGCACAGAAAAGTTTAGATACAATGGAATCGGCTGCTTTAGATTCTAATTTTCAGAACCGACCGTTTAGTATTGATACGGAATCCCTGAGCAGTAATATGGAGCAGGATTATTTTGAAAAGATCGTCCGTAAAGGCAAAGAATATATTTATGAGGGCGATATTTTTCAGGTGGTGCTATCACAACGATTTGAAGCGGATATGAAAGGTGATCCCTTTATGTTATACCGGGCACTGCGTATGGTCAATCCCTCTCCGTATCTATTCTATCTGGATTTTGAGGATTTTCAGTTGGTCGGTTCTTCTCCGGAAGTATTGGTGCGGGTTCAGGAAGGAGAAACACGAGTGTTACCGATCGCCGGTACACGTCCCCGTGGTAGTACGCATGAGGAAGATCTGGCTTTGGAAGAGGATCTCAAGAATGATCCCAAAGAGGTAGCTGAACATATCATGCTGGTGGACCTTGGACGTAATGATCTTTCTCGCGTATGTAAACCCGGTTCCGTAAAGATGGAGCGAAATCAGGTGATCGAGCGATATTCACACGTGATGCATATAGTAAGCGATGTGGTTGGTGAATTACAGGATCATCAAACCTCTGTGGATGCCTTGATGCAGTGTTTTCCGGCCGGAACCGTAAGCGGTGCTCCAAAAATTCGCGCCATGGAGATCATTGATGAGCTTGAACCGAGTAAACGAGGTGTTTATGCCGGAGCCGTTGGCTATTTTGATTTTTCCGGCAATATGGACACTTGTATTGCCATCCGCACGATGGTAGTCACCGATAACAAAGCCTATATTCAAGCCGGAGCCGGGATTGTAGCCGATAGTGATCCTTCCAAAGAATTTGAAGAAACCCAAAACAAGGCAGGTGCACTCATTCAGGCACTTAGCGTAGCGCTGGATATACAATGATTGGAAACCGAAGAGCACACAGAGTTTCACGGAGACTTGAAGAAGAACAAGTTGTAGAACCTGCGAGCGTCCTACGGTCCTCGCAGCGTTCGGATTTTGATTTAGAAAGCTATTATCCGCAACGCTCGCAGATCTTAGCAGACGCTGCGAGGTTACTTCCTTTGAAATTGAATTAATTTTAAGAACTGATAAAACTGATCAATGAAAAAACCAAAAACGATACTTTCAGGCATTCAACCCTCCGGTAAATTACATATCGGAAATTATTTTGGTGCCATTCGCCAGCATATTGCTATGCAGGAGGAAGGAGAGGCATTTTATTTCATCGCAAATTATCATTCACTTACTTCAGTGAATAACGGTGAGCAGCTTCGTCAAAATACTATTGATGTCACACTCGACTATTTGGCCCTTGGATTAGATCCCCAAAAAGCCACATTTTTTGCCCAATCGGATGTCCCTCAGGTAACTGAACTGGCCTGGATACTTGGTACCCTTACTCCGGTATCCATGATGGAAAAGGGAGTTTCCTACAAAGACAAGATCGCTGCCGGACTCAATCCAAATATTGGTCTATTTACCTATCCGATCTTACAGGCTGCTGATATCCTGATTTATCACTCTGATGTCGTGCCTGTTGGGGAAGATCAAAAGCAGAATATTGAGATCACCCGTGATCTTGCCGGTAAATTCAATTATACCTATGATGGCGAATATCTCAGGAT
>JAASTO010000192.1 GCA_021767245.1 Balneolaceae bacterium | reverse complement strand
GATTCGATGGCATTCACATCCATTTTTCGCATAGCATAATGGTTCAAATGAAACTCACTTGGAATGAGATCTCCCAGGAAATAGGCGGTTTCTCCGGCATCCTGAATCTTCACGATCTGATGCCCGGGTGTGTGTCCTCCTGTACGGATGATCTGAATACCGGGTAAAAGCTCAAATTGATGATCGGTGATAAAGACCAGTTTATCTTCGGCAGCCAATTTATACAACTCATCCAATTGATACCCGGCTCCAGGTCGCTGATGACCTTTTGCGGTTTCTTCCAAGGCAAAATACCATTCCTTTTTCTGCAAAAAGTAATTAGCATACGACATAGTAGGCTGGGTGGAAGTGGTGTGATCCACATATGTGGAACCTGCTGCATGATCGTAGTGAAGATGGCTTAGAACCACATGGGTGATATCAGCGGGGGTGAGGCCGAAAATATCGAGGTTGGTGAGCAGGTTAGAGGTATCTGTGTAGGAACTACGGTGATCAAGCCCCCATCCGAGGCCGGTATCTACCAATACATTATGTTTGCCATCGCGTATCAGTAAAGGGTTGATTCCTATATAATGAGAGGATTCTTTCACCCCCGGTAAACCCGATTCATCTTTGATCTCAGACAAAGTTGATTTTTGTATCAATCCATCCTCAAAGATCTCAAAAATGCCTTCACTTAACTGCTCTATTTCAAATCGGCCTATATTCATAGAAAACTTATCGGATTGAGATCTCTGTTGGCAGGATCATCCAGTTTTGGCCGGCCGGTTGATTCATCAACATTCTTAAGTTTTTCACTTCTTCATGACTCGTGAACGGGAACCAGCTGTTTAGGTAGCTGTACACTTTGGCCTCGGTGCCGGACATTAATACCTCAAATAATCCTTTTTGCTTTGGATAATTTTCAATGCGGTATTCTTCCATTCCGGCCATTTCAGCGGCAATGGCAATGGCGTCATCGATCGATCCGATCTCATCTACCAAACCGACTTCCTGTGCGGCTGAACCGGTCCAAACGCGACCCTGAGCTAATTCATGTACTTCATCTCTGGTCATTTCCCGTGCTTCAGCCACGCGGTTCAGAAATACTTCGTAACCATTTTCCACATTTTGCTGAATGATACGGCCTTCTGTTGGGGTGAACGGAGTTGTTAGATCAAGCAGATCCGCATACTGATGGGTTTTTACAATTTCGAAATCAAGACCGATCTTGTCCTCAGTCAATTCTTTTACGTTAAATAAAAGGTTGAAGATCCCAATAGAACCGGTGATCGTATTTGCATTCGCCACAATCGTATCGGCACCCATGGCCATATAATAACCACCTGATGCTGCCACGCCACCCATTGAAGCCACCACTGGTTTTTTCTCAGAAGCGGTCTTTAGGGTGTTCCAAATAAGATCGGATGTGGTTGCTGAGCCGCCGGGGCTGTTTATATGAACCACAATGGCTTTTACAGAGGAGCTGTTTAATGCTTCGTTGACCTGCTTTTGGATGTTTTCTGCTGTGATCGTTCCGGATGATCCTAGTGGATTGTCAGTCCCCAGATCCGGCATAATGGCCCCATCAGCGTAGATCACTGCGATGCGGTCAAAGGTAGATGGACTGTCAACACCGGCAGAAGCAGCAGGTATTTGACCATAGTTTTTGAATGAGATGCGGTTCAGGTCGTCATCTATTGTTAAGCCAACTCTTTCTTTGATCAGATTTTCCACTTCATTCTCAAATAAAAGATCGTCGATGAGTCCAAATTCATGAGCAGTTTCGAGTCGATTGACGGGGGCACTGTTCAGTAATTTTGTGATTTCTTCAACAGAACTTCCTGTTTTGGCGGCCACGGCTTCCGAAAATGTAGAAGTGGCTGCGTTCAGGATCTCAGATATCTGCTGCCGGCTTTCAGGGGAGGCTGAAGTTTCCAGAAATGGCTCCACAGCAGACTTATATTTACCCACTCTGAAAATCTCAGGTTCAACCCCGATTTTATCCAGCATATCCGTATAAAAAGTGAATTGAGAGATGAACCCATCAAATTCAAAGTTAGTGTAAGGTGGGCTGAAAACACTGTCGGCCACCGTGGCCAGGTAATAGGACTGCTCATTCATTCCAATATCATCTGTACTGAAATAGAGAAACTTACCGCTCTCTTTGTACTCCTTTAGATGATCGTAAGCCTGTTCAAGGTTTGCCCACGGGGCACTCATTAAATTAGCCTTGATCCAAACGCCCTTGATGCGGTCATCAGCGGCGGCCTTTGCCAGGTTTTCCTTCAGGGTAACCAACGATAGTTTATTGGCTGCAGCAGGGTCAAAGTACGTCTCAAATGGACTTGGTAAAATGCGGGCCGGTAGGTTACCACTCATTTCAATGGTAAGGACACTGTTTTCTTTAACATCAGGCAGTGGCTGGGAGGAACTGGATACCAGGAAAATGAAGAATACCAGCATCAGCAAAATAAAACTTACAAAAATGCCAAGGCAGGAGGCTAAAAAGGATTTAAAAAAAGTCATGATTGTGTATTATTTAAAGTACTTTAGAATACGTGTAATGGAATGAATTCTGATTTGGTCTCTGTTAGCTCAACTTAGTAAAAGTTCCACTTCATTCCATCCAAAAACTCATAAATCTATGTCAACTTTTGATGCCATCGTTATTGGTTCCGGTCACAATGGCCTGGTAACAACTTGCTACCTTGCAAAAAACGGTTATAAAGTCCTTGTACTTGAAAGGGATACCACGATAGGTGGTGCGGTTCGAACCGAAACCATGTTTTCATCGGCTGAAAACCCCAACGGCTTCAGGATGGATGTTGGTTCTTCGGTTCATATCATGATCCATCAAACCGGCATTATTGAAGAACTCGAACTTGAAAAATATGGGCTTGAGTATATTGACATGGATCCTATCATGTCGTACCCGGTGCCAACCGGAAAAGGGGTCATACATTTCTGGAAGGATGTGGAACGCACCCTTGAGTCTATTGCTAAAGTAGCACCCGAAGATGTCAGGAACTATAAGGAATTTATAGAGTACTGGGGGAAGATCAACAAGGGGGTATTAAAAGCATTCATGACCACTCCGACTACCGGTGGATTGTTTGCTGAAATGACCAAGGCACAGATCAAGGATGGAGCCATGTTCAAAAAGGGAGAGCAGGCAGCCGGATTACAGAAGATCTTTTCCAGCTATGGTAAAGTGGTGGATGATGCCTTTGAAAGTCCCTATATGAAAGCTGCGATCCTTTGGTTTGCGGCTCAATCAGGGCCACTGCCGGACCATTCCGCAACCGGAGATTTTGCCGGCTGGCAATCGATGTTGCATCAAAGCGGGGCCAAACATCCAAAGGGCGGTAGCGGCATGCTGACTCAGGCCATGAAGAATATGATCGAAGCACACGGTGGGGAGGTCAGGGCCGGGCATCCCGTTCAGGACATTCTGATCGAGAATGGAAAAGCCATTGGGGTTAGAACCGAAACCGGTGAAGAATTCAGAGCGAATATCATAGTTTCGAATGCCCATGTACAAACCACCATGCTGAAAATGGTGGGAAGGGATCATCTGGATGATTCCCTTTTTACCAAGGTAGAGAATATCAATGTTGGAAATGGTTTTGGTATGGTCATACGCTGTGCAGTTGAGGAACTGCCGGATTACACAGCCGCACCGGGAGATCCGGATATCCATAATGGAATACAGCTTTTGGCTCCCTCGGTTCAGTATATGAATAATGCCATCGGAGATTACACGAAAAAATTGCCTCCTGAAAAACCGGCGGTGTTGTGTATGACCTTTTCTAAAATTGACCCGGAAGTGGCAAAAGATGGAAATCACACGTTATTTGCCTGGGCACAATGGCATCCCTATGAACTGGCTAATGGGTTACATTGGGATGATATTCGTGAACGAGAAGCACAAAAGATCTATGATGTGGTCACGGATTATGCACCAAATATGAAGGGCAAGCTTATCGACTGGTACATTCAATCCCCGTTGGATATAGAACGAAAGCATGGATTACTGAGAGGAAACGTTATGCATGTAGAAATGAGCTTTGATCAGATGTTTATGTTTCGCCCAATTCCTGAAATGAGTAAATATGAAACCCCAATCCCTAATCTGTATCTTTCCAGTGCTTCATGCCATCCTGGAGGAGGTGTTTTTGGAGCAGCCGGACATAATGCCGCTCAGGTGATCCTGAAAAAACATCGAAAAAAATTCTTTTCATTTAGTTAATAACAAAGTTTGAGTTCCACTTTATACATACATCTCGGTAAGATCCTCAATAACCTGAATGCGGTTAAAAACAAAGTAGGTGAGGAGGTAACATGTATGGCTGTCGTCAAAGATGAAGCATATGGACACGGCATATTACCGGTAGCAGAGTTTTTAAAGGATAAAGTAGATTGGTTTTGTACTGCAAAACTGGATGAAGCCGTAAGCCTCAGAGAAAACGGCATCGAAAATGAGATCCTGGTTTTTGAAATACCACCGGTCGGAAGAGAACAGGAATACAAGTCTTACAATATAACGGCTTCCATTTCAGACCTATCTGTGTTTGAAAGGTTAATACCTGACACTAAAGCTCACCTGCATTTTGATACCGGAATGTTTCGGCTGGGCATGCTACCGGATCAGGTAAGTGAGGCTAGCCAAAATATGGCAAATCATTCACTCAATTACACCGGTATCTATACGCATTTTGCAAATTCTGATGTCAAAGATCATCCAAGAGTTAAAGAACAACTGAGTACGTTTCGAAGTATTCGGGCAGAATTTCCTGATGCGCTCATGACACACACTGCCAACAGTGGCGCGATCTTTTATTATGGAGAGGAGGATCTATATTACGATGCCGTCCGCCCCGG
>JAASTO010000191.1 GCA_021767245.1 Balneolaceae bacterium | reverse complement strand
GGGAGCTTTGCGTTGGGAGCCTGAACACCCCACGCATTTAACCATACCTCAGGCGGTTGAGATCATAGAAAGATTAGAGATACCGGAAGCCTACCTCATTCACATGAACAGCTATGTGGATCATGAACCGACAAACCGAAAGCTGCCTGATCACATAAAGTTAGCTTATGATCAACAGGTTCTTCATCTTTAGTTTATAGGAATTTCTTGAACTGATCGTTTGACTTCAACTGCTCAACGATATCCTTTACATTCTGAGCTTTATCCAGCTTGCAAACCAGGATAGCATCATCCGTCTCAACAACAGCTACATTTTCCAACCCAACCAGTGATATCATCTTTCCACTTTTAGAATAGGCATAACTATGTGTGGTCTCACTCAAGGTACTCGCATCGGTATTAATGACATTTCCTGAATCATCCTTTTTCCCAAGATCGTACACGGCAGTCCAGCTGCCTACATCATTCCAGCCAAATTCTCCGGGAACTACATACACTTCTTTAGCATGTTCCATGATCCCATAATCAATTGAAATGGATTCACAGGAGTGATAAAACTGATCGATAGACTCTTTATGTTGATCTTCATACAAACCATCGTTGGCTTGTTCGATCAGTTTATACATATCAGGTAAGTGCTTACTGAATTCATCAAGAATGGTCTTTGCACTCCAAATGAACATTCCGCTATTCCAGTAATAGTTACCTTCCTTTATAAATTGCTTTGCCGTATCAAGGTCAGGTTTTTCTTTAAAAGCTTTTACTGAATAAATATCATTTCCGCTGATCTTTTCTGAAACGGAGGAATCCCCCTGAATGTATCCATAACCGGTTTCAGGCCGGTTGGGTTGAATGCCAATGGTAACTAAATTTGAACCAGATTTAGCTTTTTCAACAGCTGAGGTCAGATACCTTTTGAAAGCATCGGGTTCTTCAATATGATGGTCAGCCGGCAATACAACCATCACGGCTTCAGGATCTTTTTTGTACAGTAATTGAGCCGCAATGGCCACACAGGGTGCGGTGTTCTTGGCTACAGGTTCGCCTATGATATTTTCTTCCGGAACTGATGAGAGCTGGTCTTTTACGATATCCACATAGTTATCATTGGTAACTACCAGAATGCGTTCCTGAGGGATCATAGATTCTACTCGTCTGGCCGTATTTTGTATCATTGTTCCTTCTCCAAAAAGAGATAGAAATTGTTTGGGAAGTGCCTTCGTACTGCGTGGCCAAAACCGAGTTCCCGATCCCCCTGCCATAATTACTGCGTAGATCATATACTATTGCTATAAATGTGTTTGAATGACTTATTTACCCGAAAGGTAAGATATAATTGATCAAACATGAACCGAATCAACGCGCCTCAAGCTGATCGTAAATTTTGACCCTTTGTTGGGCTCACTTTCTATTGTAAACTTCTCTCCGTGAGCTTCCATTATATGTTTTACGATAGCAAGTCCCAGCCCGGTACCACCCCGCTCCCTTGAACGCGATTTGTCTACCCTGAAAAACCGTTCCGTAACACGTGGAATATCTTTTTCATCAATACCGATACCTGTGTCTTGTACCGAAAGAAAGATCCGTTCCGGCTGTTTAGGCTTCGTGAAAACACTTACCTCAACCTTCCCTTTTGGTACATTATATTTAATGCCATTTTCGATAAGATTGATCAACACCTGCTTAAGCTGATTTTTATCGGCTCTGACCAAAATACCTCTATCAAACTCGTTGATGATGAGCTTTATACCCTCTTTTTCAGCTTTGTAATTCAGGCTTTCGATAATATCGTTAATAACCTCAAACAGGTACACTTCTTCAATTTCAGATTTCAACTCACCGGTTTCAAGTTTAGAGATCTCCATAAGATCTTTTGTGAGATAAATAAGGCGATTTACATTTCTCATTGCCTTTCTGAGAAAGTCTCGGTTTACCTCTTCATCCTCCAGGGCTCCGTTCAATAAGGTTTCTATAAACCCCTGAATGGCAAAAATAGGTGTTTTAAGTTCATGGGAAATATCACCGATAAATTCTTTCCGATAATTCTCTATTCGGTTCAGCCTTTGAATTTCCCGTTCCGTTGTACGGCTTGATTTCACCCCTTGTTTGATCAGGTAATCTATTTCATCGTTTTTACCATTGGAAATGTCATTGTATTCGATAAACCGTTTCCGTGAAATATTTTTGAATAACCGTTCAACGATCTCGAGCCTTCTTCCTGTTAGAAAGTGTACTACTAAGTAAGAGATCAAAAACGTTGATCCCGCTGTGATCAGGGAAAGATAAGTGGCTTTATCCTTTGGCAGGTCAAACGCTATCCATGAGAGCAGAAAAATAACCGGTAAAATACATGCCGAAATATAGAAGCCGACCCGAAGGCCTAATCGGAATATCCCTTTATTTGTTTTAGAAGAACTGCTCATTCCTTAAATCTGTACCCAACTCCTTTCACCGTTTCTATGTAATGATCTCCCAGTTTTTCCCGAATCTTTCTCACATGCACATCAACCGTTCTGTCAACCACATAGATATTATCTCCCCAAACCTTATTTAACAATGTTTGCCGGTCACGAACTTTACCTTTTCGGCTTGCAAGGTAATAGAGTAATTCAAATTCTTTACGGGGAAGCTGGAATTCTTCATCCCCGCGTTGAACGATATACCGATCTTTATCGATAGTCAGGTCGTGCACTTCAAGGCGATTCACTTCTTCTTCCGTTTCATCAAAACGCCTTAATACGGCCTTGATCCTTGATATCAATTTTGTGGTACTGATGGGTTTAGTGATGTAATCATCGCCCCCTTTATTCAGTCCTTCTACTTCTGTTTTTTCATCACTCCGTGCCGTCAGAAAGATAATGGGAATGGATTTGAGTTCATCATCCTTCCTCATTTTTTCGACGGCTTCCATACCATCCATCTTAGGCATCATAATATCCATCAATACCAGATCAGGATGAAATTCTTTAGCTCTCTCTATGCCCTCCTCACCATTTTCAGCTTTCAGTACTTTAAAGCCTTCTTTTTTCAGATTATATTCGATGAGATCGAGGAGGTCTTTTTCGTCGTCAACAACAAGAATTGTTTTATCAGCCACAATACCGGGGTTTAAGTGCTGGGGTTTAATTACACAATGGTACTAATGTACTGTATTAATAGAAAATGTACACCCGTTAAGAAATTGTTACGGTCTGCACCTTAGCCAAGTAAAAAACCTATTCCGGCTGGTTGGTGTAAAAGCCAGCCCGTTAAACTATATCTGGGTACCTGCGTTGTTAGGACCTCATGCTCGATCACATCACTTTTGAACAGCAACAAGCGTTTTGCTACCGGTTCAACTAAGATCTCTTGATCCTCTTTGTATATCACTAATTCCCCGCCATTTCCCGGTTTCCAATGCTTATTTAAATAAATGAGCACCGTGATCTGCCGATTGGTTCTTTCATTAAACTGATCGAGATGACGATGATAATAAGAGCCGGCCGGGTATTTGGCGATGTGAAACTCTGACCCGGATAAACTCAAATAACAAAAGCGTTTAAGACTTTGAATTAGCTCATCTTTTAATTCAAAAAAGGTTTTCAAAGCCAGGTCCCGATCTTCATCCAGCCAGTAAATAAAATCCCCTCTTATCTCTGCCTTAACCTGATAATCTTGCTGCGTCCCTATGCCTGCCTTTTTAAGTTTATCGGCAGATTCCATTTCTTGAAAGAAACCCATGATCCCGTTAAACATCTCATCTGATATAAAATCATCCACAACCACATAATCATTTTCAGACAGTTGGTCCATCCAGTTCAACCATTGTTCTTCGGAATAATTCATAACTAAAAAAAGGTAAGCTTAGCATTTTAACCGGTTTATTCACGAAATATACGCTCAATTAAAAAAGGAAAGAATAGCCGGGACTATTATTTTGAGTCCATGATTTTTATAAACAAATCACTTAAAGATATTTCATTTCAATAAGCTAAGCCTCATATTCCACCATGAAATTCTTTACCTCACAGATCAGCTACTTCATAGCCAACCGAAATACGAAGACCAACATTAAACGGTTGATCCGATTTGTCTTGGTTTTGATCGCTATGATCATATTATACGGTGTACTGTTTCATGAGATCATGGCCATCGAAGGTCAGGATCATTCATGGGTTACCGGGTTTTACTGGACGCTTACCACCATGACCACCCTTGGTTTCGGGGATATTACTTTTCAGTCAGACCTTGGGCGTATCTTTTCAATCATAGTATTAGGTTCCGGTGTGATCTCCCTGTTGATCATGCTGCCCTTTACATTCATTGAGTTTTTCTACGCTCCATGGATGGAAGCTCAACACCGCGCCCGCGCACCGAGAGAATTACCGGAAGATACTTCAGGTCACGTGATCATCACGAGCTTCGATGCGATCACAAAATCACTCATTCACAAACTCAATCAATACGGTCACGATTATGTGTTATTAGTAAATGAGCTGGACCATGCACTTGAACTATACGACCAAGGCTATCGGGTAATGGTTGGTGAACCGGATAATCCAGAAACGTTCAGAAAAATGCATGTTGAAAAAGCTGCAATGGTCTATACCGGGGGAACAGATATGTTCAATTCCAATGTCTCCCATACGATCAGAGAGTTATCTGATACTGTGAAGATCATCTCATCATCCAATTCCTACGACTCCATTGATGTTCTTAAATTAGCCGGCAGTGATCACGTTCTACATATGGGAAATATCCTTGGCCGGGCTTTATCAAGACGGGTATTAGGTCAGGATGCCAGGGTACATACCGTTGGTCGTTTTGGTGAATTGATCATAGCAGAGGCAACTACTTTTGATACCCCTTTGATAGGCAAAACCCTTAAAGAGAGTAAGATCCGTGAAAAATTCGGAATT
>JAASTO010000190.1 GCA_021767245.1 Balneolaceae bacterium | reverse complement strand
ACCCAAAAAGGATCGTAACCATTCCTTCCGTTTCATATGGTATGGCTAATGTGGCAAAAAACCTCCCTCTTTCACAAGGCGACAATATCATCGTAGTGGGTGAACAGTTTCCAAGTAATGTTTATCCATGGATGAAGGCAGCTGATAATAACAATGCTGAGATCATTACTATCACCCCTCCTGATACTAAGAAAGATCGGGGTAAGACCTGGAACCAACTCATTCTTGAAGCCATCAACGCAAACACAAAATTGGTAGCGGTTGCCAATGTACACTGGGCAGATGGCACGCTGTTCGATCTGAAAAAGATCCGTGAAAGAACGCATGAGGTCGGAGCCTGGCTGGCTATTGACGGGACTCAATCCGTTGGTGCCCTGCCATTTGATGTTGAAGAGATAAAACCGGATGCTCTCATATGCGCCGGTTACAAATGGCTTATGGGGCCTTATAGTATCGGTATGGCGTATTATGGGCCGGCTTTAGATGGCGGGGAGCCGGTGGAAGAAAACTGGATCAACCGATACGAGAGTGAAGACTTTTCCAATCTGGTGAATTATAATGATCAGTATCAGCCCGGTGCTTTGCGTTATGAGGTTGGAGAGCACAGCAATTTTATACTTGTACCCATGCTTCTTGAAGCTGTTCGCCAGTTGAACGAATGGAGGCCTGCCAATATTCAACAATATTGCAAAGACCTAACCACAGCCGGAATTGAGAAACTTAAAGCTTCCGGATACTGGGTGGAAGATGAAGCCTACCGTGGGTCACATCTGTTTGGTATTCGTTTGGGTGATCATCATGACCTGGAAGGGATCAAAGAGACTTTTAACAGGGAAAACATACTGGTTTCTTTTCGAGGGGACTCTATTCGGGTGTCGCCTAATGTTTACAACACTCAGGAAGAGTTTGATAAACTGATCCGGGTATTGTGCGCATAAAAAAAGGCACAACGATAGGATCGTTGTGCCTGAATAATTCAGTTCAGTTTTTAAAGCGGAATATCAATCTCCACTCATAACTGCTTTCATGTAATCCTTTCTCATTTCTGCGATGGCAGAGATGGAAATACCTACCGGACAAACGGCTTCACATTCGGCAAAGTTAGAGCAATCGCCAAATCCTTCTTCTTTCATTTGATCAACCATTGCTACTACGCGGTTCGAACGTTCGATCTCACCTTGTGGTAATTTATTCAGGTGAGCGATCTTCGCACCGGTAAACAATGAAGCAGATGCATTCGGGCAAGCTGCCACACATGCACCACAACCAATACAGGTTGCATAATCAAATGCTTCGTCCGCTTTTTCCTTTTGTATCAAAATAGAATTAGCTTCTGTTGCAGAGCCTGTCTTGATGGATACATACCCACCTGCTTCAATAATGCGGTCAAAAGCGGATCGGTCTACCACCAAGTCCTTGATAACCGGAAATGACGCGGCACGTGGTGGCTCGATCGTTATATGATCTCCGTCCTTATAATTTCTCATATGCAGCTGACAGGCGGCTACCCGTTCTTTAGGCCCGTGTGCTTGTCCGTTGATCACGAGGTTACAGGATCCGCAAATCCCTTCGCGGCAATCGTAATCGAACTCAACCGGTTCTTTACCTGCGAGTATAAGTTCTTCGTTCAGTACGTCTAACATCTCAAGGAAAGACATATGTTCGTTTACTGAATCCAGTGTGTACTCCTCAAAATGTCCCCTTTCATTAGGTCCATTTTGTTTCCAGTATTTTAAATGAATGGTCATTTCTTTGCTCATAATGTCTTCCTTATTTGTAACTACGTTGTTTTAGCTCAACGAATTCAAATTCGAGATTTTCTTTGTGAAGGGTTTCTTCCAGCTTGCCATTCAGGCCTTTGTATTCCCAGGCAGCTACGTATGAATAATCATCATCATTACGCAATGCTTCCCCTTCTTCGGTTTGATATTCTTCCCGGAGGTGGCATCCTGCAGACTCTTCTCTGTCGAGGGCATCAACCGCCATTAGTTCAGCCAATTCAAAGAAATCAGCCACCCTACCGGCAAACTCCAGGTATTTGTTGTAATTATTTTTTTCACCCGGAACCTTTACATTCTGCCAGAATTCCTCGCGTAACTCGCGGATCTCCTCAATGGCTTGTTCCAGCCCCTCTTTGTTACGGGCAATACCGATCTTATCCCAAACGATCTTACCTAATGAACGATGGAAATCGATGATGGTTCTGTCTCCATCAATACTTAAAAGTTTATCGATCTGGGCCTGTGCAGCAGATTCCGCTTCATTAAAGGCTTCATGATCCGTTCCATACCGTTTACCCGGTTCTTGTTTGGCCAGATAATCACCGATCGTATAAGGCAACACAAAGTAACCGTCAGATAATCCCTGCATCAGTGCACTGGCTCCCAATCGGTTGGCACCGTGATCGGAGAAGTTAGCTTCACCGGCTGCAAATAGTCCCGGAACGGTGGTTTCGAGATTGTAATCAACCCAAAGACCACCCATGGTGTAATGAACCGCAGGATAAATTCTCATTGGTCTCTCGTATGGATTCTCTCCCGTAATGTTCTCATACATATCAAACAGGTTACCATACTTCGCTGAAATAGCGTCCTTGCCATCTCGTTTGATGGCATCCCGGAAGTCAAGATAAACGGCAAGACCGGTATCTCCTACTCCAAGGCCGTCGTCACACACCATTTTCGCATTACGGGAGGCCACATCACGAGGCACCAGGTTACCGAAACTTGGATAGCGTTCCTCCAGATAGTAATAACGCTCTTCTTCTGGAATGTCGTTAGGATGGCGATCATCTCCTTTCTTGCGTGGCACCCAAACCCGCCCATCATTTCTCAAACTCTCTGACATCAGCGTCAGTTTGGATTGGTAGTCACCGGATACCGGAATACATGTTGGGTGAACCTGCACATAACATGGATTGGCAAAAGCTGCTCCTCGTTTATGAGCCCGCCAAGCTGCGGTAACGTTAGAATTTTTTGCGTTTGTGGATAGATAGAATACGTTTCCATAACCACCGGTGGCCAATACCACAGCATCTGCCTCATATCGGCAAAGTTCACCGGATACAAGGTCTCTGGTGATTATACCTCTGGCTTGACCATCTATAACCACCACATCCAGCATTTCGTGGCGTGGATGATATTTGATATTTCCGTTCTGAACCTGACGCATCATAGCCTGATAGGCACCAAGCAGCAACTGCTGTCCGGTCTGACCACGGGCATAAAACGTTCTCGATACCTGAGCTCCCCCGAATGAACGGTTAGCCAGGTTTCCGCCGTATTCACGGGCAAATGGCACACCCTGGGCTACAGCCTGATCAATAATTTCATTTGAGACCTGCGCGAGACGATACACATTCGCCTCTCTTGAGCGGTAATCACCGCCTTTGATAGTATCGTAGAACAATCTCCAGATACTATCGCCGTCATTGGGATAATTCTTTGCTGCGTTGATACCACCCTGAGCCGCAATACTGTGAGCTCTACGAGCAGAATCCTGTATACAAAAACTTCTAACGTTGTAACCAAGCTCAGCAAAACTGGCGGCTGCAGCACCACCGGCCAATCCGGTTCCAACTACAATGATCTCAAACTTTCTCTTATTGTTGGGAGCTACCAGTTTGATGTCTTTGATATGCTTGTTCCATTTCTCTTCTAACGGTCCGCCGGGTACTTTTGAATCTAATTTCATAATGCTAAATCTATTTTCGTAATTCTCTTTATGTCCTGTTGGCTCAAACTGACCCGCTTACCAGAATGTATAGCGGAATGGAAATGAATCCGAGCATTAATACAATAGCAAAGATGTATGCTCCGACCTGAACCTTTTTGGATGTTTCACCATGCTTCATACCAAGTGAAGTAAAGGCACTCCATGCACCGTGAGATAAATGCAAAATGGTGATCGCCAGTACAGCAATGTAGCTCAGTGAGACTAAAGGCTTGTTGAATTCTTCAATAACCAATTTCTTAAGGTCTCTCATTTGAGTCCCATCAATAGTGGTCATGTAAGTTGGACCAAACTTGAAATGCCAGATGTGGAGTACCAGGAAGATCAATATGATAGCTCCGGAAATGATCATGCTTTTTGAAGCAAGGGTTTGATGGCTTGGACCGCCTTTGGTCTTATACGTATTGTAACCTTCAGGGCGGGCTTTTTTCCGCTGTCTCCAGATGGAGATGCCCAAAATGGCATGATACAGGAAGAAGAAAGCTAACGCGGCCTCGATCACATAAAGCAGAGGTCCTAAACTTTCGAGGGCGTGGGTGTAGAGGTTAAACGCGTTTTCCTCTCCAAAGATCGAGAGGTTACCTACCAGGTGACCGACCAGAAACAACATAAGACCAATACCGGTGATCCCAGTCATAATTTTCCGGCCTACCTGAGAATTCAGTGCTTTAGTAAATGAAGGCATGAAATTATTACTTAGATATTTTCAATTTGTGATAATCAACAGTAAATGACTTTTCAAGGTTTCAAAAATTATTGAAACTTCATTAAAAAGCTAAACTGCGCTGAGAAAATCGCTTTTTCCTCTTTGAATAACAAGGCAGAATAGGTCTAAATACGGCAACAAGTTTTGCCTTAGTGATCCACAGAGTTCATTTACATGTTATATCATTCCCCACCTCAGAATTTCCGGAAAAATGTGAGAAATATTTGAAATGAATTTAGGCTGTTGGACCTTTACCTTTGGGAGCACCAAATCCACACTATTGAAAACCATTGAAAAAACATACGATTCTTCCTTCAGGGAGCGTGGCTCTAAGTTTATGGGATATCTTTTCCCAATTGAGACGGAAGAGGATTTTCAAAATGAACTTGATGGGCTAAGATCTAAATATCCCGACGCCACTCATCATTGCTGGGGGTGGCGATTGAATCCGGCTCAACCTAAAGAATT
>JAASTO010000189.1 GCA_021767245.1 Balneolaceae bacterium | reverse complement strand
GATAAACGGTGCTATCGAAGAAAAGTCCCCAAACTTAAATATGAGACGAATCTGTTTCCTCCAATGACGGATACCAACTAATTCAAAAAATAACTACGTTGTCAGCCTACACAAGTCAGACTCCCAGACACACTAATTGGGTAAGTACCCAAAACACCGATCCGTCTTTTGAGTTTAACTAGGTCTGATGCAGATTTAAAAGGCATGTTTCTAAGTATTTGCCGAACAGGAAGCTATGGCACTCATGATTTAAAAACATTGTAGTTACCGAATATGCAATTTTTATTGTCGATCAATATCAGCTAAGTGATTTTCGATGGTCTTCAATAAAATTTTCTTTTAGTATTGAGTCGGTTACGCTCACAGCAGTGGCTGATATAGGTCTCAAAATTACACTTTTACCAGACATTGTACAGAGAAGTAGTAATTTCCGGATTGGTTTAAATCTTGTAAAATAAATCTGGAATCCTAGTTAGGCAGAAATCAATCATTGAATCATTTCTACGACCATTGAATAGTAAGAATCTGTAAGCTTTTCAGAAAAGGGTTTTTCTACATTAACAACTCTTGTATTAAGAACAAAATTTTCGTCAAAAATAAAGGAAATTGGATTTCTCGGTTCAAGAACTTTTCCAAAAACATTTTTTGTTTTTTCTAAAGTAACTGGGTAATAAACAAATTTGGCCCCCAATTCTTTAAGATATTGATCCCTTTCACCTACGTACAAGACTGTATAGTCGTTTTGTAAAGAGTCTAACCTATTGTTAATATTTTCGATCTCATTTATTATACTTTTTTCACATGAAGCCTCATATATCACTGTTAATAAGTGAGGTTCGTTTACTGAAATATCTATCATCCCAAGATTTATTCTATCTATAGTCAAATAATCAAACTCATTGCCCAACTCATAAACATCATTATTTACAAATATAACTTTGTAGGATATAAATAATACAAGAACGAAAAAGAATACTGTAAGATATTTGTAATTATTCATCTCTGAAGTCAACTTTATAAAGTTTCAGACTATCGTTATCAACAAGAACGATTTCAGAATTCCCAGATAGTATTTTGTCAGCTTCAAATGGTAAATCGAATTCATCAGTAAACATTTCTTTCTTCGTATCATATAGATAAAGCCTGTCCAAAGTATATGATTTCACAGCTCCTTTACCGCTCAATAATAAAAATACAGTGTGGCTTTGAAAATAGTCAGAAAATCCAATTCCTTTAATTTCTATGTTTGCATCATTTGGGGCTAAGGTGATTGAAGACCCACCTGAAGAGATTGTCCTTGGCATTGAAACCGTACTTATATCAAACTCTATTTTCTTTTCATATGACATTTTGTTCAAATCAAAAAGGTATAGATTGGATTTATACTGAGTACTGAAAATTAGCTTATCCTCAATCACTGTTTGCGTTCCTTCTTTAAAGAAATTACTTGTAAATTCTTTTAACGGATCAATATTTAGGAAATCAATTGATTGAAATTCAATTTCTTTATGTAGAGGTATATCCACGGATAAAAACAGTTTGTCCTTTAAATCATTTTCAACAATCAATTTTTCATTAAATATCATGAATGACCTTGGTGAAATAGATCTGTTATAATGATCTGTAAATGTGTTGGCTAATAAATCATATACAATAATTTTAAATTCTGGAGCTACTCCGATATACAACTTGTTCTCGTAAAAAACAGCTGCATTAATCATGTTTGCTTCACCAGGACCTCTCCCTTTTGGGATTTTTTTTTCAACAATTATTTCGTCGCTTTTTAAGTCATATACATATACTGTATTTGTGTAATCCTCTACAAAGGTCAGGTTACTGAGACTTAGTGATTGATATGTGTAACTATATCCGTCTTCCAGGTTAAAATCTAATGGAGTAAGTTTTATACTTTGTGCAAATATTATATTATTAGCACTCAAAAATATGATTAATAGCAAGATTTTCTTCATTATATAAATATAAAAATGTAAGGCTCATTTAAGAGCCTTACTTTAATTAATTGGCTTCTACAACTTCTATGACTGCTTTATCTCCATAGGCTTTCCAAGTAGATCCACTCGAACTTTCACCTTCGGCACAAACCACGGTTCTATCTCCTGTACAAGTAATTGTAGTCCCATCATTAATACTGTTATTGCTATTACTAATAGATTGAGCTGCTGAAGTAATCAATGCAATACAGAAAAATAATAATGTTATTATTGTTAGTTTTGTATTTTTCATGACTTTATTGTTTTGTTTACGGTTAGTCCATCTCTATGACAGCTTTATCACCAAAAGCTTTCCAAGTACTTCCTTCTGGAAATTCTCCTTCTGCACAGACTACGTCAATACTTCCAGTGCACGATATGCTAACACCAATGGAATTTTCAGTTATTCTTTCTTTATTATATTCGTTTGTGATACCAAATGAGAGGTATATTACTAAAATATAATAGACAAACAGTTGAGCAATATTGAAAAACATAGTTGTTTCACCATTTATTTTATAAACAAGATTTAAATACTAATAGAATTCTTATTTAAGTTGAAGTTCAAAATTTAAGCTATATCAATTATCGATTAATTCATTTCTACAGTACCTTAAAAAAAGACACGAAACAAATAAACTAAACATTGTTTTGACACTCTGTTTTGACACTCTGTTTTGACACTCTGTTTTGACACTCTGTTTTGACACTCTGTTTTGACACTCTGTTTTCAGCTGGGTTAGTGATTTATCAGTATGCCTGTTTACAAATTGTCCTAAGGCGTTGTCGTTTTCAAATCCGGTTTCACCTGCAACCCATTGAAACGTTTCATTGCCCGATTGGCTTAATACTTTTTCGATTAGTTCGAGTTTCTTCTCAATAATTATTTTTTTGGGACGCCTCCCGTAAAAGTCCCTGATTTTTCTTGAAAAGTATTTTGTTGAATCGAAACCCGTCTTCGTCGCCCATTCACAAACGGTCAAAATTTCTTTAATCTGCTCTTCTAGTACAGTGATGGCTGTTTCTATATTACTCATGAGTAATTTGATTAAGGTTCTATTTCTGGTTGACCCCTAAGCCTTTTACCTTTAATCACTGTCCTTCCATATCTTCAAATAACTTCCATTTATTGAATTTTACAAATTAATTTATCTCTTTTCTCAATGTTATCAGTTGTCTATCTACTTTATAGCCTACTAACAAATCCAACTTTGCTGATCGGTCAGACTTTAATTACATCTGGGGTGATCAAAATCCCTCTTTTATATTCAAATAATTTATTGATCATTTGAGGTCATTGGTTTATTTACTCTTACAGGAATGTTATGTAACCTCATCGGGTTCTTTCAGTACGGATTTCGTTTTACCATATCTAATCCCTTTTAATAGTATTTAACAAAATATAGGGAGAGCTTTTGTAGCAAATCAGGTTTGAAGACTAAACCACACCATACAGATTTATGAAAGAATATACTTATTTGATGAAATTACTGATATTTGCCGGACTAATGGTCGGCATAACTGCCTGCTCTGGCAATGACGGTGACAGTGCAAACCAACAGAATGAAACCGGTGTAATCCCTTCTGTTGAAGCGGTACAGGCTCGATATGGATCACTACCCCTTGTAGAACGTTTTAGTGGTAATGTGAGGTCTGAAAATCAGGTGGTGCTCTATCCTGAAATCTCTGGCGTGGTACAGGAAGTGTATGTTCAGAATGGTGATTTTGTAGAGCAAGGCGATCCAATTGTAAAGTTAAATACGGGAATCCTCGAAAAACAATTACAACAATCTGAGGCCAATCTTAAAATCAGTAATGCTCAGTTAAAACAAGCTCAGGCTCAGTTTAATGAAATCCAAAATGAATATCGCAGGGTTAAACAGCTTGAAGAGAAAGAGCTAACCAGCGAAGCTGAAGTGGATCAAATAGAAGGACAGTTACTTTCAGCTGAGGCTGATGTCGAGTTAGCCGAGGCGCAAAGAGACCAATCGGCCTCCCTGGTTGAGCAACGCAGGGAAGAATTGAGTAAAGCGGTTATCAAAGCTCCAATTTCTGGTACCGTTGGGCAACGCAACGCGGAAGTCGGTATGCAGGCAAACACTAACACCCAATTATTTCTGATTGGTGACCTTTCAAATCTGAAAGTGGAGATCGTGTTAACTGAAGAAATGCTTAATCAGATCAATGTAGGGCAAACCGCAAAAGTATTCGTTAATAACAACGAGGGCCAACAAATTGCGTTGAATGCTGAGATATCCCGTATCTCCCCATTCCTCAATGAAGTAACGAGGAGTACTCAGGCCGAGATCGATGTAAATAATGAAAGCGGACTACTCAGACCGGGTATGTTTGTGCCGGTTGATATCCTATTCGGTGAAAGTGAACAGGCCACTCTTATCCCCATCAGTGCGCTTTTCACGAATACCCAAACCGGTGAAAGTGGAGTTTATTTAGCCAGTTCACTTGGGTCAGAAATTGAACCCGTTAGCGACAGCTCTGCGAATGGATCTAACAGGCCTGCGGCTATGTCTGCCCCAACTCCGGTAGAATTCGTACCCATTGATGTTATTGCACAGGGTAGAATGGAACTGGGGGTAGCCGGTATTGAAAGTGGGCAATGGGTTGTTACCATGGGGCAAGACCTCCTTGCCGAAGGAAGAGAACAAGCTCGTGTCAGAAGTATGAGCTGGGAACGCATCTATCAATTACAAAATCTGCAGCGGGAAGATCTCCTTGAGCAGATCATGCAGGAGCGCGATCGTTCTGCCAACAACATGAATTTATAATCTGACTCGTCATGCCAATTACAGAAACTTCGATTAAACGACCTATTGCAACATCGATGGTCTTCCTGATCATCATCACCCTGGGAGTGATCGGGTTCCGTTTTCTGCCGGTTGACCTCCTTCCTCCTATCGAATATCCGCAACTGACCGTCTCAACAGACTATGCCAATGTGGGACCTGCTGAAATGGAGCAGATCATTACTGAACCGGTTGAAAATGCCCTTGCCGGGGTTCCGGGTGT
>JAASTO010000188.1 GCA_021767245.1 Balneolaceae bacterium | reverse complement strand
GGTACAACTCACCACCCAAAGAATCTCCTTGTTGGTTTCAGAGATCAGGTACAGTAGTTCCTCAATTCCCTCAAACCCCTTGATACTTCTGATATAGCAATCCTGAATGTTCTCAAGAACCACAATGATCCGTTTCTTCTTTCGCTTGATAGCATCTATCAGGTCCTTGGTTACTTCAACATCACTAATCTTTAATTTAGAAGCTATTTGCTCAATGATTTTTTTCTTGTCGGCAACGGTACCTTCAAATTCTACTTCAACGACATCATGTTTTTTCAGGATCTCATCTTTGACCATTTTGATGAACAGGCTCTTACCACTGCCTTTTTCACCGATTACTGCAAAGGAGGAGGGAAAGTTATTCTGCCATAGCTCATACCCCTTTCTGAGATTCTCGAACTGATTCGGCCTGCGAATAAAGAAACGATTATCCACCTCCTTCTGAAAATCAAAGAGTCGCCGATAAATAAATGGCAGTCTGGCAATTTTTTCATCAGTTTCTGACAGAAAAGCGGCCAGATCAACTTTTGTGCTCTCCAGTTCAGGTTTTTTGGAAAAGCCAAGAAAATCCCGGGTGACCTCAAAATAATGGCTTATTTTTTTATGGCAAAAACGATATAACAATTCAACCCGGTCAACGAACCGCGCCCACCTGGCCTGAAATTTTGACTTCCAGTCGACAGCAGCCTCTTTGGCCTTATACTGAGCCCCTGCTAACCTGACATCACTTACATCCTGCTTTTCCAGAAGGTTGGCTAATTTTGTAAAAGCCACCCTTTGTTGGCCGGAAAGTTTCTCGATCAATTCATTTCGCCGTTCTGTAACGGATTCAGCGATCTCAATCAACTTATTTTGTGCCCGTAACAAACCCTCCTTGGCTACCTCAACCGGATCTTCCTCATCCGACTTCTTTACTTCTCCCGCAATTTCCAGATTCGTGATCACAACCTGTTGAACTTCCTTGAGTTCGCTGGAAATCTTCACCAAAAACTGTTCGGGTTTGATCTCTTTGGGAACAAACTCATTGGAGATCTGATTACTCAACACCCTTTTAACCAGTGATTTCCATTCCACTTCCTCAAATTCAAACGTCGGTGGAAAATCACCCAGGTCAAGTGTCTCGATCAAAACAGCTTTTTCAGGAAGGTCTTCAGTCCAGTCCTGTATAGCTGATGTGAACCGGTCGAACTTAGTGCTCAACTCAGCTTCTTCCGTAAACTCAGAAAGTGGGTTGATCAGCTTAGACTGGATAAACTCCTCGATCTGTTCTTTCTTTTCATTTCTTTTTTCTGAAAGATCTTTTGGAGGTTTCTCATCTTCTTCATCGACCTTAAACAGTAGAATGGTCTCATTCAGGATTTCACCCAATTCATTTAAAGCGGCCGATATACCCTCATCAAAAAATTCTGCCAACGAATTTGAAAAACCACCGATTCGTTCTTTTACCTTATCATACAGCTTGATAAACTCTTTGGATAAATTAAGTTTATTTGCCAGGGCAAGCTTTAGCGTTTTCCAGTTTTTAGCTCTTTTTTCAGCATCTTGCCGGATCTGATTTTCTTTTTTGTTGATCTGAGTTGCTGATAAATCACCCTCTTTATATTCTATCGTACCTGCAAGAGAAAATGCATTAATTATTTCATTTCGCTTTCCTTCAATGATCTCTTTTAACGAAGATCTATGTTCGTTTAAGACCCGACCTACCTCTTCGATTGCTTTATCAAAAAAGATCTCAATATCCTGATCATCCGGAACAGCTAATCTATTTGGAGCCGGCTTGGGGTCGTCCTGCTCTTCTTTATCATCATTTTCATCCTTAAGTTGCAGAAACAGCTCATTAGAGTGAAGAATCCTTGCCTCTACCTCCAGTAACACATCACATTCTATTCGCCTGAAGTAGTTATCCCAGCTTTTGACCCATTCATTAAGTTCAAGAAAGTGATTTTTTACAATTGCACGAACCGGAACCTCCTGTTTCCATCTCAGGTAAACATCCTGTTCACTGGATCCGGTTAATTTTGAAAGGCCTGCTAAGTAACCACGCCAGGCTCGTTTAAAGAATTTATTGAACCGAACCATCGTGGGATCATCATCTCCGGAAATAAAACGGCCTTCTTCCTGTACCAGTACAATTAATTCAGGAATTGGATCTGTAATTTCATTTACATTGGTAAGCCACGAAACTTCAGGATCCTCTTTCGTGTCTTCATTCCCTTTTTCTTCCTCTTCCTGTCCCGTTGTGCTCTCTGCCGGTTTTAGTTTTTGGAGTACATCACTAAAGGCCTTTTCCTGCTCACCTTTTTTGATCCTTTCAGCAGCCAGTTTTAGTATATCAGTCAGCTTTTGGGCATCCTGTTCCAGATAAGAGTTAAGTTGGTTCTCAATATTTGTGAGCCACTCTTCGTTAAGCTGCTTGTGTAAGGTATCTCTGGAGATGTCAGGATCCATGCGTCTGATGACCTAATGAACGGTTATGAACATGTTTTTTGACGTCAAATATAGCTCATATAATCAAACAATGATATGATGCTATGTTGTAATGACTTATGTGCACTTTATCCTTTTTTTTGAACTCTTTCAATGGTTTAAAGAATATCTTACATTAAGAGTATCATCTATTTAGGCTTTTAACATTTCAACCAAATAACCCCGGCATTAAAATGCGCATCAAAATTACTGCTCACGCGCTTGCTTTGTTATTGCTATCGTTGGTAAGCACTGACCTGTTTGCACAGAACGTTTTGGAACGTGTTTCAAATACCGGCCGCAGTGATGGTTTGGGATATGTCATTAGATACCATATGACGGCGCCGGTTGATTCTTTTGAGATCATACAACCTGCCAATGACCTCATACAAATGGTACTTTATGATCAGGACCTAGACACCACCGGGATCAGATTACCTGAAAGAAGTGAGAAATTAAAAGAAGTTCGCTTATATGACCTCGACTATGGCTACGGGGTTGATATTTATCTCGAAGAAAACGCCTACTATAAAGCAAAAGCTTATAACGATAAGAACGGAAGTGATATTCTTGTGGCCCTGACCCGTTCCACTGAAGAAGAGATCGATCGTTATTCTCAGCAATTCATAGCCAGGAATTGGTACGAAGAGATCATTGGTGAAGATCCACTTGATATCTCAACCAATGTCATGGCTTCGAACGGCTCCTCATATAGTAATGTAAAGAATAAACTACGGTTCGATAAGATTGTGATCGACCCGGGACACGGTGGCTCAGATCCCGGATCCATTGGATATAAAGGGGTTAAAGAAAAGGATATTACACTCGCCGTTGGGTTAAAACTTGGAGCTTATATTGAGGAACACCTCCCTGACGTTGAAGTCGTATATACCCGTAAAGACGATAGTTACCTTGGACTGGCTGAACTGGGCCATTTTGCTAATCTTTCTGAAGCAGACCTATATGTTTCTATTCATACCAACTCATTTCATAACCGGCACGTCAGTGGTGCGGAAGTTTACTTTTTAGGGCTTCATAAGAGTGATGCCGCATTTGAAGTAATGAAACGGGAGAACAGTGTGTTCAAGGAAGAGGTCAACACGGATCTATCAGAGGAAGATCTCCTGATCTATGAGTTGGCTCACAGCGGGTTCATTGCCACCAGCGAAAAAATTGCCTACATGATCGAGGATCAGTTCAAAAATCGGGCGCAACGGAAATCAAGGGGAGTTAAACAAGCCGGGTTCCAGGTACTATTTGAAGCTTCGATGCCGGCCGTGTTAGTTGAACTTGGCTTTATTACCAATCCTGCTGAACAACGTTTCCTCACCAGCGAATATGGACAATCGATCATGGCTTCTGCCCTATTCAGAGCTATCCGCGATTATAAAGTGGAGTACGAAAGTAAACAAGCCTATAACGCCTCTTCAAACTGATTAAGTAATTCATGTCTAAACCATTAGTGATTGGTGTTGCAGGAGGTAGCGGATCCGGTAAAACGACGGTGGTTAATTACCTCTGTGATGAATTCTCCTCTGATAACATCCTTCGAATAGAGCACGATTCCTACTACCGGGAGTTAGAGCACCTTCCATTTGAAGAACGTGTTAAGCAAAATTTTGACCACCCCGCTTCCCTGGAAACCGAACTCATGATCCGCCACATACAAGCTTTGATGGAAGGATATCCTGTGGAAGTTCCGGTGTATGATTTTGAGCTGCACACCCGCAAAGACGAAACCATCACTGCCACACCTTCTGATGTAATACTCATTGATGGCATCCTGATCTTTTCCGAACCCGATCTTTTAGAGCTTATGGACGTTAAGATCTTTGTGGATACCGACGATGACGTCCGCCTGCTACGCCGCTTACAGCGTGACATTGAAGAAAGAGGGCGCAGTGTGGAAAGCGTACTGAAACAATACGAAAAGTTTGTACGCCCCATGCACCTCGAATTTGTCGAACCAAGCAAAAGATATGCTGACATCATTATTCCACGCGGCGGTAAAAACAAAGTAGCCCTTGAAATGGTGACCGCTTTAATACGCGGTAAGATGAGTTGAGCGCTCAATTTAAAGCTTGTGAATTTTAAATCATGAGATCAGTTTGAAAGGCCTCTCCCTTATTTTTTTGCCTTCAACTGATTGACCAGTCTTTCCAATCCTTCAAACACCAAAAAAGGTCGGACTTTGGATTCTTTTTTTAGCAACTCCTCCAGAACCGTGGCATCTCCCCCGGTCAAAAATAATTCGTAGTCACCGAATTCCTCTTCATATTTTTTCAGGATTCCCACTACCCCAAATTCGTAAAACCCTGCCTGTCCCCATTTCAGTGAATCTACGGTATTCTTACCCGGCCACTGTTTCGGGATCTCAAACTCTACAAAGGGTAACGCAGGTGCTTTACGGGATAACACTTCTGAGAAGCCCCAGATTCCAGGTATAATAACTCCTCCATGATAGGTGTCATCCTGATCCATAATATCAATAGTGGTAGCGGTGCCCGCATCTATCACCACTACTGATGTGTTGGTTTGTCCGGTAGCTCCATAG
>JAASTO010000031.1 GCA_021767245.1 Balneolaceae bacterium | reverse complement strand
CTCTCCCATAGAATCTAAACCGTTCACGGTTGCAGAAGGGTACTGTTGCTGAAGAGCCTCGCTAATGGTCTTCATGCTTTCGGGGTATTGGTCTTCTATACCTCCCTGCCAGGCAAGTGTCCATCCTCCCGAAAGGTTTCTCTTGCTGTTAGCAGATGGACCTACAACCAGGAGATTCTTAACATCAGCTGATAACGGAAGGATGTTATCTTGATTCTTTAAAAGGACCATCGATTCCCGAGCAGACCTAAGAGCTAGGTCTTTGTGAGCAGGACGGCCAATATTTTCAATTCCTTTACCTGATGGATAGGGGTGTTCAAAGAGCCCCAACTCAAACTTCAGTTTCAATATTCGGCGAACCGATTGATCTAATCGTTCTTCTGTGATTTTACCTTCATTGACCAGGTTGATCAGGCTTTCATTGAATTTAAGCGAGTTAGGGGTCATGCTCATATCCACACCTGCATCAATGGCCTGGTAAGTCGCTTCCTTATAATTACGGGCGGTTCTGTGATAATTGTAAAGTTTCTGGATGTCTGCCCAATCCGTTAAAATTACCCCATCAAATCCCATCTCATCCCGTAATAGACCGGAAAGCAGTTCTTTTGAGGCGTGAACCGGAATGCCATTTATTTCACCACTATTTAACATGATGGTTTTCATTCCGGCATCCAATGCAGCTTGAAAAGCAGGGCGATGAAATTCGTGGATGGTTTGCATGGAAAGGTCAACCGGGGTTCGATCCCAACCTGAAAGGGGAACCGAATATCCAAGAAAGTGCTTACCGGTAGCGGCAATTTGGTAAGGGAATTCATCATAATTGGCTTGAAGGCATTTTACGTATGCTTCTCCCAATTTGGAAGCGAGATAAGGATCTTCACCATATGTTTCGTAAACCCTTGGCCAGTATGGATTTTTGCCAAGATCCAGAACAGGAGCGAAATTCCAGACATGACCTAATGGACCCGCTTCGAGAGCAGTGATACGACCATTCTGACGGGCATTTTCAGGGTTGAATGTGGCACCTATATTTATGTTGTGTGGAAAAATAGTACTACCCGCCAGGTAACTTGCCCCATGCATATGATCGATACCATAAATAATGGGTATACCTAATCTTGTTTCCTCAACGGCAATACGCTGTAACTTTGTAATATAATCCAGCCATTGCTTAGCGGGGACCGCTTCACCATTTAAAAAAGACCCAATATGGTGATTTTGAAGTAAATTTCGGGCTTTTTCAGGATCAAGACTGACATCACTTTGCTCCCTCTCGTTATTGATCATAGTGATATCAAGTTGGGTCATTTGCCCAACCTTTTCTTCGAGCGTCATGCGTGACAACAGATCTTCTACACGGTCATCCAATGAAGCAGAAGGGTTTAGGTAAGTTTGTGCAAAAAGGGGTGAGCAAGAAGTTACTATTATTGAAAAAACTGTTAATAAGGTTGTTCTTCGGATCCTTTTGAAGAGATCTGAAAATGAATTAACTGAAAAGAACGATTTCATATTGGTGTGTGATTCTGAATTTTGTGTTATAAAATTACAGAACACCGGAACAAGTAAAAGCTACACTAAGATATACGAACTATCAAGACATTCATACTTTTAAGCCACTTACCTTCGATCTTTTTGGTAGCTGATAATATTTTGGTAACATTCAAGAGATGTAAAAAAAGATCGAATTCATCAAAAGAACATACTGAGATAGCATTTTCTTGGGGCTATGGCTTAAAATAGCCTTATTCCTTTTAACCCATGAGTAAAAGAGAACAATTGCCGGATAAAAGCGGGTTGGATCAACTTTGGAAAAAGTTGTGCACCGGGGATAGGAATGCATTAGGTACACTATTTACCTCAACATTTGAATCGCTGTATAAGTACGGTTACAGGATCATTCCAAATTCTGAAAAGGTCAGAGATGGTATTCAGGAGGTCTTTTTTCAACTCTGGAAGTATCGAAAGAACCTTAGTAAACCCAGTTCGGTCAGGGCTTATCTTTTTATTTCATTGAGGCGAGAGTTGTTGAACAGAAAAAAAACTGCACAGCGCAGAGAAGAAATTGATAGGCAATTTTCCGAAGAAGCATTCGACCCCCTTCTTAATTACAACAAATGGGAAGAGGTCTTAGACCTTAACGAAGATGAAAGTAAAGACCTTAAGAAAGCCATTGAAGAACTAACTCCGAGACAGCGAGAGATCATTTATTTGAAATACTATGAGGGTATGTCGGCCGGGGAGATATCCAAGATCCTGGAAGTACGCACACAAAGTATCTATAATTACTTGTCGGAATCTGTAAAAACACTAAGATTATTTTTAGATAGATAGTGTTTAAATGGCGTAAGTGACTGAGCCGTAGTCATATACATGTATGTATTTTTTCTTAAAAAAAACTTAATAAAAATAGAGTAGGTTTTCGGCCGGCACTTCTCTTTAAGGGTACATAACCGTGAGTAACCAAAAAAATTAAGAATTATACATGCCTGACAAGCTCTCAGAATTATTACTTGATGAATCGTTTGTTCGCTTTGTAAGAGGAGAAGCTTCATCAGAGGAGTTTGCAAAATGGACTGCATGGTCCAAGCAAAAGTCGGAATATGCCGACCTTATTAATAAAGCAGAGAACCTTTTAGCAGAAGGCTCGCAATCCCTTCCCTTACCAAACACAGAGGCCGAATTAGATCGTTTAATGTGGAGAATTGATTCACAAAGTCGATTCAGGTCTTATAAGGAAGTTAGAAAACATTCCCGTATTGGTGTTTGGTCTGCAGTCGCTGTTGCGGCAAGTATTTTATTAGTTGTTGGTTTTTTTACCCGACATACATTACTACAGAACAACGGAACAGAATATAGTCGGGTCTCATCGGTAACGTATAGAACGCTGAATACTGAAACAGGACAAAAGACTTCGGTTCAGTATTCTGATGGATCAAAAATTGTGCTTAATGCCAATTCACAACTGCGCCTGCCGGATAAATCCATTAATTCCGATACTATGGAAGTATGGCTGGAAGGTGAAGCCCTTTTCAACATTACGAATAACCCGGATTCAAAAAGAGAGTTTATAGTTCACACCACTGATGGCGATGTTTCAGTTCTTGGGACAGTTTTCTCGGTTAATACGACCAAATCCAGAAGCCGAGTGGTGCTGAGTGAAGGACAGGTTAAAATAAATGTCTCAGAATTTAAGGGCAGAAAGGGAATGAGTTATACAATGAATCCCGGAGAGTTGGCAGAATTTTCCAATATGCTGGATCAGATCAAGGTGAGTACTGTAAATGCCCTGGCTTACACATCCTGGGCCGGTGATACTTTGATCCTTGATAACACTCCGCTTCATGAACTCATCGACAGGATCGAGTTTACATACGATGTGAATGTAGAGGTGGAAGATGATAAGTTGCTCCAGCAACGCTTAACAGGCAGATTGGAGAACCTGAATTTAGATTTTCTTTTAGAGGGTCTCGCACAGGTATTAGATGCGGAGGTCTCAAAGAAAGAACGAACCGTTTTTATCAAAACTAAACAAAGTGATTCCGTTACAAACGAATCACAATAATAGAAGATATAACATCAAACAGTAACATTATGAAAGCTAAAAGATTCACCCTGCTGGTTTTATTAGTTGCATTTTGCTGTATGGGGACATCCTGGGCAGATCAAAAAGGGCAATTTGCTTACAATAACAGTGAACTATACGAATCAGCGCCTGCTGAACAGGTTTCTCTGAAAAAAACTTTAAAAAGTTTGGAAAGCGCTTACAACGTTGTGTTCTTTTACAGAACAGATCTTATAGAGGGCAAAAGTCATCCAAGCATGGAGCTTCGGGGAAGCCTTACCGATAAACTTGAAACCCTTCTCACACCTTACCGATTGAGTTCCAAACATCTCGGTGAACAGGTTTATGTTATATCTAAAATGGAAGCGATTTCTCAGGTTGAAGCTGATACGGTAAGGGGACGCGTTACTGATGCGGAAAATGGCGAGACACTTCCCGGCGTAAACATTTTGATCAAAGGAACCTCAAGAGGTACTGCAACTGACTTGAATGGTACGTTTACCCTGACCGCAGAACCACAGGATACTTTGATTTTTTCGTTTCTTGGGTTTAGCGCCAGAGAAGTTCCTATAGATGGTAGAAATTACATAGATGTAGCTTTGAGTCCATCTGTGCTGCAATCTGACGAGCTGATCGTGGTTGGATATGGAACCAAAAGAAGAAGTGAAATCACAGGATCGGTTTCCTCTATAAGTTCAGAAAATATAGATGATACACCTGTTCTTCGAGTGGAACAAGCTCTTCAGGGGCGAACAGCCGGTGTTTTTGTAGCTAATCAATCAGGTCAGCCCGGTGAGGCACCGACCATCCGGATTCGTGGAGCCGGTACCACAGGAAGTGCAGACCCTCTGTTTGTTGTAGATGGTATGCCAGTCAGTGGAATTGACTATTTAAATCCCGGTTCGATTGAATCAATGCAGGTTCTAAAGGATGCCGCTTCTGCCGCTATTTACGGTGCAAGGGCTGCCAATGGAGTAGTTCTGATCACTACAAAATCCGGTCGACCAGACGTAACCAATGTGACATACGAAGGATATACAGGTATCCAAAACGCATGGAAAAAGATCAACATGCTGGATGCACGACAGTATATGGTGATGATGAATGAGGGAGCTTCTTACGCAGGAGTAAGTATGCCATTCCCAATTGACCCTCAGGTCACAGGTGGAACAGACTGGCAGGATGCCGTTTTTAATGACAATGCTCCAATGACCAACCATCAGATCACTATTTCTGGTGGTAATGAGCGTACACAATACTCAACTGGTTTTTCCTATTTCGCACAAGAAGGAATTATTGGCGGTGAGAAATCTCAGTTTGACCGTAATACTTTCAACTTAAAGCTGGATAGCAAAGTCAGTGATGTATTCAGATTCGGAAACAGCTTGAATTATAGCCGTATCAACAGGAATGCAGTACTTAGTAATAGTGAGTGGGGATCTCCATTAAGCAATGCCTTAAACATGGATCCACTGACTCCTATTTACGAAACAGATGAATCTGACCTTCAAAGTTACCCAAGCAATGCTGTAAGGAATGAAGATGGCTTGTATTATGGCATCTCAGACTATGTAACTCAGGAGATCGTTAACCCACTTGCCAGATTAGCTGTGACACATGGTGAAACCCAAGTGGACAAACTGGTAAATAACCTGTTTGCTGAACTTGAGCCGATCCCAAATCTGGTTATCAAAAGCAGTTTTGGTATTGATGCAGCCTTTGTGAAAGGAGATAATTATGTGCCAACTTTTTACTTGAATGCAGCACAGACAAACGGCGAGTCTTTAGTAAGTAAATCAGAAACCCGCTGGTTTACGTGGAACTCGGAAAATACCATTAGCTATCAGAATACTTTCAGTGATCATAATATTTCACTGCTTGGGGGTATATCTGCTCAAAAAGTACATTTTGAAGACCTTTTCGGTTCAAAGTCTAACCTATTGATGGCCGATCCTTCCAATGCCTGGCTGAATGTGGCTTCTAATGAGGAATCAATGCGTGCAACCGGCGGAGCCTACAACGAAAAACTCCTCTCTTATTTTGGACGGGCAACTTATAGTTATGATGATACCTATCTGTTGACAGGTATTCTCAGAGTTGATGGTTCTTCAAAATTTGGTTCAAATAACCGTTATGCAGTATTTCCATCCGTTTCTTTGGGTTGGGTGATGAGTAACGAATCTTTTATGGATGATTTGGAAGATATCAACCTATTGAAGCTGAGAGCTTCTTGGGGCCAAAATGGTAACCAGAACATCGGTAATTTTGCTTACACATCAACCATAGCAACAGGATATGGTTACTCATTCGGTTCAAACGAAACGTTCACTACCGGTGCCATCCCATCCAGTGTTCCAAATCCGAATCTGAAATGGGAAACTTCAGAGCAACTTAACTTTGGTGTGGATGTAGGCTTCTGGCAGGATAGATTGATCCTGGTTGCTGACTACTATCAAAAAGATACCAAAGGTCTGTTAGTACGAGCTCCAATTCCAGGACATGTTGGTAACAATGCTCCGATCGTAAACGGTGGTAGTGTACAAAATGAAGGTTTTGAGTTTAGCATCGACTACAGGGATTACACAAATGAGTTCAATTATAATGTAGGGCTGAACTTCGCCTTTAACAGTAACGAAGTGACTCATATCGGAAATGCTGAAGGAGTAATAGTCGGAACCGGCTTTGCTACTTACGGTATCGTAACCCGAGCTGAAGAAGGGTTCCCAATTGGTTACTTCTGGGGTTATGAAACCGATGGTATCTTCCAGACCCAACAGGAAGTGGATGACTATGTAAATCAAGAAGGTGATCCAATTCAGCCGCAGGCTCAACCCGGTGATGTGATCTTCAGAGACCTGAATGGAAATGGTCAGATCGATGATGGAGACCGAACACAGATCGGTAACCCTACGCCGGATATGACTTTTGGTGCCAACTTTGGTGCTAACTACAAACAATTCGACCTTTCCTTATTCTTACAAGGTACTCTTGGTAACGACATCTTCAATGCAACCCGTCGTCATGACCTGACCATGTCTAACATGCCGGCATCATACCTTGAAAGATGGACGGGACCCGGTACTTCTAACGAACTACCAAGATTTACCTGGAACGATGCCAATGGTAACTGGTCTAAGATCTCTGATCTGTACGTAGAAGACGGTTCATACCTGAGAGTCAAAAATGTTCAGGTTGGATATAATCTGTCACAAGATATTCTGGATAGATTAAGACTTTCGAACGCACGCATTTATGTGTCAGCTGATAACCTTTTCACGCTGACAGGATACAGTGGATTTGACCCGGAAATTGGTTCTGCTTCACCATTGAGTGTTGGAGTTGACCGGGGGGTATATCCTCAGGCACGCAGTTTCCGACTCGGTGTCAACCTAACATTTTAACAGATATTTCTACCCATAAACATTCATGACCATGAAATACTTAAAGACTTTAACAGCGTTCTTGATTGTTGCTTCCACTGTTTTTATCAGCAGCTGCGACAGCTTCTTAGATGAAGAACCACTCGACCAACGTGTAGAATCTAATTTCTATCAAACCGAACAGGATGCACAAGAGGCATTAGTGGCCATTTATGATGTGCTGCAGTGGAATACCGTAGTTGGATTCCACGTGCCGGAAATGCTAAGTGATATTGCTTCAGATGATGTATATGCCGGAGGAGCCAGCCGTAACGACGCACCGAACATTATAGAGGTAGACAAGCACAATATCAGAACTACAAATGGTGAAGTACACGGATTGTGGCAAAAGTATTACACCGGTATTTATCGAGCTAATAAATATTTGGCCGAGATCGGTGATCTTGAAGCCAATCAGGCATTTCTTGATCGCACCATTGCCGAAGCTAAGTTCCTGAGAGCTTATTTCTACTTTGATCTGGTTCGTTTCTTTAAAAACGTACCACTTATCACCGAACCCTTAGATAACCCGGATGAGTACAATCAACCACAGGCAGCTCCTGCCGACGTTTATGCTCAAATCGCTCAGGATCTTGCAGAAGCCATTCCGCATCTGCCGGTAACCATTCAGGCTAATGAACAGGGCAGAGTGAGTAAGTGGGCTGCACAGGCGTTGATAGCCAAGGTTTATCTGTATTATTCCGATGTATTTGGTCAGGATATTAATGCCGGTTCACTGACTATTGACAGAGCTTATGCCATCACGATGATCGATAGCGTGATCAACCATAGTGGGCATGACTTGTTGCAAAACTACGAAGATAACTTCAAGCCTGATTTTGAATTCAGTAATGAATCAATATTTGAGATTGCCTATTCCGACTCGAGACCATGGTGGGATTGGGGCTTCATTCAGGGTGGCGAAGGTAATATGGCACCACAAATGCAGGGTCCACGTGTGGATGAGCCTGCAAATGAAGATTACCAAAGAGGCTGGAGTTTTTCTCCGGTAACCAATGAGTTAGTGGATGCCTTTGATCCAAATGATCCAAGACTTGAAGCGACCATTCTTTTTGAAAGTGAGTTTAATGAAGGAATAACGGTTGGTTATCAGCACACAGGTAAATACACCCAAAAATATACCACGCATAAGTCCTATGAGCCATCAGATGGACAGTTGGAACTCAACTGGGGTAACAACTACCGCGTTATTCGTTTCTCTGATGTACTATTAATGGGGGCAGAACTTCACTTGAAAAACAGCAATCCAACAACCGCAGAAAATTACCTTAACCGGGTACGCCTGCGTGTAGGGCTTGGAACAGTACCTGCAACCATGGAGAACATCAAACATGAACGCAGGGTAGAATTAGCTCTTGAAGGCCACCGTTACTGGGATCTTCAGCGATATGGTCAGCAGGAAGCTGAACAGCATATAACCGTTCAGGGAGAAGTTAAGCCGGGATATCAGGGCGATGCACCTGACTTTGAAGTCACCTACAATACTACCAAAGAAGGTCTGTTTCCGATCCCACAAAGTGAGATCGA
Source organism: Balneolaceae bacterium (assembly GCA_021767245.1). Lineage (GTDB taxonomy): Bacteria > Bacteroidota > Rhodothermia > Balneolales > Balneolaceae > Gracilimonas. Next base: position 9,815 of record JAASTO010000031.1, on the reverse strand, counting down.
TATTTCTAACGGTGGACTCCAACAGAATAACGGCTATAACTGATCCGTATCCGGACAACTAAAGAATATTTATAACTGAACCAACATCATTATGAAAACACTAACAAAAACACAATGGATTGTACCTGTACTGCTGCTGTTTGGATTGGTAGCATGTGAACCACAGGTTTCATCTGATCCATCACTCGATCCGGCACCAACATCTGAAAGTGTGACTTTTGAAATGGAGCCTACAGCTGACAATGCGAATGTGATTCAATTTACTAACACCTCTGAAAGTTTCAGAGCTGTATGGGATCTTGGAAACGGTCAAACTAAAGAAGGCGATGAAGTGATCGGTGAGTACCCTGTTCAAGGTGAGTATGTAGTTACACTAACTATTTTTACACCATCCGGGCAGGCTATGAACACAGATACTGTGACTATTGCAGAAACCAATCCGGCAATGCTGGATGATCCAAATCTTAATATGCTGACAGGCGGTTTCGATAATACCGGTGGGAAAACCTGGGTAGTAGACAGTACTCAAGCCGGACACTTTGGTGTTGGTCCAGGTGATGGAAACTGGCCTGAATATTTTGCTGCAACACCTGAACAAAAAACAGGAACCGGTTTGTATAATGATAGATATACATTTGCCTTAGATGGGTTTAGTTTTGATATGGAAACTAATGGAGATGTCTTCATTAATGATTCTCACCCGGATGCATTTGCAAATGCAACAGCTGCACCAGGTGGAGATCTTATGGCTCCATGGGAAGCGCCAGACAATCAAACATTTACATTGACTGAGGGTGAAAATGGGAACCTTAGATTGACCGTTTCAGATCCAACATTTATTGGTTTCTACAATGGGTCAAATACTTACGAAGTTATCGAATTAACAGAAAACTCAATGACACTAAAAGTTGTGGATCCGGTTGAAGGATTAGCATGGTATCATACATTGATCCCTGAAGGCTATACTCATCCTGTAGTTGAGGAACCTGAATTACCATATACATCAGAAGAACTTTATGATAATTTTGATGAGGAAGGAAATATAGTTTGGACAGCTGTCGAAGTTGCAGAATTCAATGAAAACTATGATAACCCGGCACCTGTACCGGTAAATGAATCTGCTAAGGTTGCTAAATATGTGAAGAACCTCTCACAGTATGATAACGTGTACACCGATCTGGAGTACAATATCAATTTGAATGAAAGAAGTTTAGTTCGCCTTAAGGTTTATATGCCTTCGTATAACGATTATGATACCGTAGATCCAAATGCTCCGGATTGGTCTCCGACTAAACAACTTACAAAGCAAGTGGAAGTTAAATTGCATGATACCAAGAACCCGGAACCGTGGACAAATCAGGCTGCAATTATTCAACCGGTGGCTGAAACTGACAAGTGGGTGGAATTAGAATTTGACTTCAGCGGGTGGAGTGATTCTGATATCTATGATAAGATCATCATTCAAGTTGGGGGAGAGGCTCATGGTATGCCGGGCATTTTCTTCCTGGATGATATCGAATTTACGGCCGCTCAGTAATATTCTTAACCACTATTAAGGAAGGGAGTCAAACTCTCTTCCTTTTTTTATATCTAAAAAATAATCTAATGTTTAAAACCCCTAAAAAAGTGAGTTTGTTAGGATTTATTCTGCTACTGTTATCTAATATTGTCAATTGTACTTCTGATAATAGTGTAGATAGTTTCGACTATAATGAACCGGATCCTACGGATACGCTTCAGGCGGGAGATCTGATATGGTCGGATGAATTCTCAGATACCGGTACACCGAGTGCAGATAATTGGACGTATGATATTGGTCACGGTGACTGGGGGTGGGGGAATAACGAAGAGCAATACTACACAGACGATCCGAAAAATATAAGAGTTGAGGACGGAAACTTGATTATAAACGCTTTGAAGGAAAATGGAGAATGGACTTCAGCGCGGCTCAAAACAGAGGATTTAAAAGAATTCAAATATGTGACGGTAAAAGTACGGGCGAAACTTCCGGAGGGAAGTGGCACATGGCCCGCCATCTGGATGTTAGGTTCTGATATCTCAACAGCTGGCTGGCCCTCTGCCGGCGAGATCGATATAATGGAGCATGTAGGAAAAGATCCGGGAGTGATACATGGCTCTTTGCACACCCCTTCAAGTTATGGGAATACCCAAAATTTAGATCATACCAATATTCCTGATTTTAGTAATGAGTTTCATGTTTACGAAATAGAATGGACTCCGGAAAGTATCACATTTAAGGTGGATGATGAGGCCTTCTATGTATATGAGCCATCCTCAAAAACCCCAGAAACCTGGCCGTTTAACGATGATTTTTTCATCATCCTGAATGTGGCAATGGGTGGTAACTGGGGGAGTGATCGGGATTTAGAGACCGGTGATGGAAGTAGCAGGAATGGGGTCGACCCGAACCTGACTGAGGCCACTATGCTGGTGGATTACGTCAGAGTTTTTAAGAATTAGTGACTTAATATCATTTAAACCTTATCACCCAAATAACCCCTTAATATTCCCACCATCATGACTTATGGTTTGTCCGGTCACATAACCGGCATGGGGTGAAAGCAACCAGGTGGCCAGTGAAGCCAACTCTTCAGCTTTACCCATGCGGCCAACAGGAATATTATCTTCCATATATTTCTTTGCATCTTCAAAACTGATGTTCAAAGAAGCTTTGTTCTTTTCGATCACCCTTTGAATAGCCGGGGTTTCATGGGAACCGGGAGCCAATACATTTACAGTGACGCCTGCTTTAGCGATTTCCAGTGCCAGAGATTTTGCAAACCCAACTACTCCGGCCCGGAAGCTGTTGCTGAGTGCGAGCGATGGAAGCGGCTGCTTGATAGACTGACTTTCAATAAATAACATGCGCCCATATTCTTTTTCCTTGAAGTGAGGAGCGAGTCTCAGGGCCAGATCGATCTTCCAGCGCATGACTAATTTCCAGGCAGAATCCCAGTCATCCATATTTGTCTCGAGTGGGGTGCCAGTGGGTGGACCTCCGGCGTTAAAAACGATACCATGTGTTTCTTTGGTTTGAACCGAATGCTCGATCTTATCTAATGTGTCATTATAGATCAGGCTGCCTTCAACGATCTCGGTCTCATTTTTAAAATGAGAAAATTTATCGCGAAGCAGATCTCCCCGACGGGCTACCAATACAACCTGTGCCCCTTCCTGTAAAAGCTGCCGGGCAATGGCTTCACCAAAACCGCTGGAAGCTCCGCATACTACAAATCGTTGATCATTAAGTTTAAGATCCATGGTTAAAAAATTTTGATGAGGGTTCCGCTACTTAATAAAACAGACTCTTTGGATAAAAGTTCGATATAAATTAATTGTAAAGTTTTGGGAGATAATAAGAAAAGGGCAAATGAATGCTGTATTTTCGCACCATTAAATTATCAGCACACTTACGAATACATAAAAATACGATGAAAAAGCTCACAGTTTTAGTGGTTGCCCTTGCCATGTCTATAGCTTTTAGTGGCGTTCAGGCTCAGAATTTCCAGGAAAACTTTCGCATTGATGGCGTTATGTTTTTCACATTTGAGCACGATATCACCGGCGATTCATTCGAAAATCAGTTTACCCTTAAAAGAGGATACGTCAACTTCAGGCATCAGCTTGCAGAACGTTTCAGTGCTCGTATTACTCAGGATGTGACTATTGATCAGGAAGGTGATGGTATAGGGGATATTGAGCTCCGGCTGAAATATGCTTTTGTGGAATATGATCTCTCAAGTTACGGGATCTTTAATGATCCGGTGGTTTCCGGTGGGGTAACCAGGCGCCCATGGATCAGTTTCGAGCAGAATGTCAACGACTATAGATCCCAAAAAAGCATGTATCTCGATCAAAATGATTTTCTATCCTCTGCCGATTATGGTATTTATTTTGAGACCGGTTTTGGGGGAAGTTTGAATGAACCGGGACTAAATTCAAATGATAGCCGATATGGAAGTTTTGGTATAGGAGTGTATAACGGAGGTGGATATTCCTCTCTTGAGCAAAACAACAATAAATTAGTAGAAGGAAGGTTGAGCCTGCGTCCGTTTGCCAGTTTTTTACCCGGATTTCAGGTGACGGCTTTTGGAGCTTATGGAAAGGGAAATTCAGCCATGAATCCGGATTTTAATATCTATGGAGCAGCAGTAACCTATGAATCAAACAGATTTAATTTTGTTGGCCAGGGGTTTGAGTCAACGGACGATATTCGTTTTGAAGATCTTCAGGGAATTACACCTTATCAATTTCAGGGTTGGAGTGTTTTTGGTGAGTTACAACCTTTAAAAAATATACCCATTGCAATAACCGGGAGGACAGAGCAATTATTTGACAAGGATCGTCAGAGGTGGATTGTTTTGGATAGTGTGGTTGGGCTCGCCTATGTGTTTGAAGACAGATCTAAGATCATGATCGATTTTAGTCACAGAGAATCCAGGGCGGTATTTGATCCTGCTGATTTCAGCCGCATTGAGCTGATAGGAGAGATACGGTTTTGAACAGTTAGTGCTAAATTTACTCAATAGAACATTCAACAACGCTCGCAGGGCTTTCGGACGCTGCGAGGTTGTTAAAAGCCAAACCTGCGAGCGTCCCCAAGACCTCGCAGCGTTTGGGTGTTGAATTTAAATGTCTGTGTCGTAAGTGCCTTTAAAGTCTTGATGCGCTGCAATAAAATTCTCTTTTCCACCGAAGATATCCAGGGTTGATTCAGACGATACTATATCAGAATTAATGTTTAAAATCTCTGAGTAAGAAGAATAAAAATAATCATGATAGTTATTTACAATTCCGTGATGGATTGGATTTCTATGAATGTAACAGATACTTTTTTGTAAATACGTTTCTGAGTCAATTAACCTTTTGTTTAATCTGCCATCCTATAACGGTCCACTTCTATTATATTTTTTGTTGAAATACTTTGAATAGCTATTCATCCAATGACCGATTAAGGTGTGAATAGGAAAATGTTTGTTCTTAGGTGATGGGAGTGTGTAATAAAATTCATATTCAGAATCAGAAATGAATCTTATTTTATCGTCCATTTCATTTTTATTGAGGACTTTGATCAAAAAAAGAAAATGATTTCTTAAGATACAATAAGCAAGTGATTCTGTAGATAAGGAAAGATAGAAGTTGAATTTTTCCAAGAAGAAACTATAGTCCCCAGTCGTCAAAAAAGTAGGGGATGAATCTACTCCTCTGTTATAAATGTGATAGTATGACCCCGATTCAAATTTCATTTATAATGAAAGTAGGATTAGGTTAGATCTATTTCAAATCAGGTTCCACAACGCTCGCAGGACCTTCGGACGCTGCGAGGTTGTTAAAGGCCAAACCTGCGAGCGTCCCCAAGACCCCGCAGCGTTTGGGTGTGGGTTCAACAATTAAAGCTCCCCGGCCACGAGGTATCCCGTGTATCCCAAAAAGATCACCAGTAATAAGGCAGCTTCCCACCGATCCAGTTTTTTCTTCTCTCCGGTAAACATCCCAATAAAAAGTAAAGCAGTTCCTCCTGCCAGTAGGTACATTTCTGAATTAAAAGAGGGGTCATACTGAATGGGTTTGACCAATGAACTCACACCAAGGATCAGGAATATATTGAAGATGTTAGATCCGATAATGTTTCCAACAGCGATGTCCGTATTCTTTTTAAAAGCGGCTACAACTGAAGTAGCAAGTTCGGGCAGGGAGGTGCCCGCAGCAACGATGGTCAACCCAATGATCTTTTCACTGACACCCAGCCTATTAGCTATTTCGATGGCATTGGTTACAACAAGGTTTCCTCCAACCACTAATCCCGCTAAACCGAATAATATGAAACTCCAGATCTTAAGAGGAGTTAAAGGAGCTGGTGTATCAGAATCTGTTGCAGTATCGGTCGGCAATTGTTTGTACACGTAGAAAAGAAATCCTCCAAATAAAGTTAGTAACAGCGTCCCATCCAGTCGGCTCAGTAAAAAAGCATCAGCGTCCAACAGATCATTTGTGAGAAGGTAGAGTAAGAAAATGGCAAACAGGGATAAGGGAATCTCTCTCCAAACTGTACTCGATTGGACGATAAGCGGAGTGATCAGCCCGGTGATCCCCAATATAACCAACAGATTAAAGTTATTACTGCCGATCACATTCGCAAAAACGATTTCATGGTGCCCTTCAATAGCTCCCATTACATTTACAACCAACTCCGGCGCGGATGTGCCAAAGGCAACCACCGTTAGGCCGATAGCCAAATCGGAGACATTGAATTTTTTAGCAAGGGAAGAGGCTCCGTTGACCAAAAGATCCGCTCCTTTGATCAGAAAAATAAGACCAAGTGTAAGCCAAAGTAAAAGAACTGTCATCGGGATGTGGTATGGTGTGTGTTCAAAATCAATTATTTATTTAATAATACGGAATTGGAGAAATAACCCGTATATTTAAGGCTTGCTGTTTTTCGGTAAACCGGATCACGAAATCAATATTAGGTAATTATCCGGTCAACAGCTTCAATTTAAAATAACAGACTTTACACACTTACATGTCACAAGATTTAAGAAATATTGCCATCATTGCTCACGTAGATCATGGCAAGACCACGCTCGTAGATCAAATTCTAAAGCAGAGCGGTACCTTCAGAGAGAATCAGCAGGTTGAAGAGAGAGTTATGGATTCCGGTGATCTGGAAAAAGAACGCGGTATAACCATCAGTTCCAAGAACACGGCTGTAAAATGGAAGGGTACCAAGATCAATATCGTGGATACCCCGGGTCACGCCGATTTTGGCGGTGAAGTGGAGCGTATTTTGAAGATGGTGAATGGCGTGATCCTGTTAGTGGATGCTGCCGAAGGTCCACTGCCACAGACTAAATTTGTGCTAAGAAAATCATTAAGTCTTGGGTATAAGCCCATCGTGGTGATCAATAAGATCGACCGGAAAGATGCACGTCCTGATGCCGTTCTGGATGAGATCTTTGACCTGTTTGTGATGCTGGATGCTACCGATGAACAGCTTGACTTCCCGGTTCTGTACGCTATTGCTGTAAATGGTATTGCCAAGGAAAACCTGGAAGATGAATCGGACAATCTTGCCCCATTGCTCGATAGAATTGTGGAACATGTGCCTGCACCAGAGCAAAACACGGAAGAAAAATTTAAGATGCTGGTCAGCAGTATCGACTGGAATGATTATGTAGGTCGTATTGCCGTTGGCCGTATTGAGCAGGGTACCATAAAAGTTGGGCAGGAAGTGGCCCTGATGAATGGAAAAGGTGAAGTTCGGGAAAAAGCCCGGGCCACAAAACTTTATACGTTCAACGGTTTGCAGCGCGAGCCGGTTGAAACGGCAGTTGCAGGGGATATCATTGCCCTTGCAGGGTATGAAGAAGTCAATGTGGGGGATACCCTGACCGATACGGCAGATATGACCCCACTTGAGTATGTGGATCTCGACAAACCGACCATCGCCATGTATTTTCGCGTGAACAATTCTCCGTTTGCCGGCAAGGAAGGAGATTACGTAACCTCCAATCAGTTGAAGGATAGGTTATATAAGGAAGTAAGAACTAACGTAGCCATGCGGGTTGAGCCGACTGATAGTCCTGATATTTACAAAGTATCAGGTCGCGGCGAATTACAAATGGCTATTTTGATCGAAACCATGCGTCGCGAGGGTTATGAATTCTCTGTATCGCGTCCGGAAGTATTGTTTAAGGATGTTGACGGTGTAACCCATGAGCCGGTGGAAGAAGTGGTGGTGGATGTGCAGACCGATTACAGTAACAGGGTGATCGACAATTTGCAAAAACGAAAAGGTATTATGACCTCCATGAGTCAGGAAGGGGAGAATAATCGCATCGAATTCCGGGTGCCATCACGTGGATTGATCGGTTTCCGTGGCGAAATGCTTACCGAAACCCGTGGTACCGGTATCATGCACCAGCAGTTTGATGGATACGAGCCTTATGCCGGTGAGATACCAGGAAGGAACCGTGGGGCATTGATCGCACTCGAGCAGGGAGATGTGACCGGTTATGCCCTTGAAGGCGTTCAGGATCGCGGAGAATTCTTTGTGGAACCTGGAGACCCGGTGTACATGGGGCAGGTAGTTGGTGTGAACAAACGCAGCGATGATATGGTAGTGAACGTGGTGAAGAAGAAAAACCTAACCAACCATCGTGCCACTCAAACAGCAGATTCTGTGAAGATCAGTCAGGCCAGAAAATTAAGCTTGGAGCAATGCATCGAATTCATCGATAACGACGAATTGCTTGAAGTAACGCCAAAAGCGCTGCGAATCAGGAAAACCTTCCTCGATCACAATGACCGCAAAAGAGAAGAGAAGAAAAAGGCAGGAGTATAAACACAATTTCAGGTGTTTACCCCAATCCATAGAACTTAACTTTTTCCTCGAAATAGGGCTTGAAGACCCTGCCAAGGTCTGTGTTTTCAGATCCGGAAAGGTTAGGGTCTTCATTTAATAACTGGCTTGCTTTTTCTTTGGCCTGCGTCAACAGAAACTGGTCTTCTACGATATCAGCAAATTTGAAGTCAGGCAGGCCACTTTGTTTGGTTCCAAGGAAATCTCCCGGTCCCCGAAGTTTAAGATCAGCCTCAGCTATCCGGAAGCCATCATTGGTTTCTTCCATGGTTTTAAGTCGAAAAGCTCCGGCCTTGCTCACTTTTACATCCGGCATGAGGATGCAATAACTTTGCCGTTTACCCCTTCCAATTCTTCCCCGTAATTGATGTAATTGTGATAACCCAAATCGCTCTGCATGTTCAATGATCATGATAGAAGCATTTGGGACATCCACGCCAACCTCTATTACAGTCGTGGATACCAGGATCTGAATCTCATTATTGATGAAGCGTTTCATAACGGCTTCTTTCTCTTCGGTTTTCATACGACCATGAAGTAAGCCGACCCCAAATTCAGGGAATCGTACTTTGAGGCGTTCAAACCCTGCGGTGGCATCTTTTAAGTCAAGAGCTTCCGATTCTTCCACCAAAGGGTAGACCACATAAACCTGTCCGCCGTCCTGTACTTCCTGCCTGACAAAGTTCATAACATCTTCCCTTTTTTTATGCGATCGGATAGCCGTTTTAATTGGCTTCCTCCCGGCCGGCATATCTTTGATCACAGAAACATCCAGGTCTGCATATACGGTCATAGCCAGTGAGCGGGGAATAGGAGTAGCACTCATTACCAGCATATGAGGGTGGTTTCCTTTGTTAAGAAGGTCGGCACGTTGTTTAACCCCAAACCGGTGCTGTTCATCAATCACAGCCAGACCTAAATTATGAAACCTCACTTCATCCTGAATGATGGCATGGGTGCCTACCACGATCTGTGCATTGCCACCCTCTACGTCCGTTAGTATATCAGTCCTAAGTGCTTTCTTTTGTGAACCGATAAGAAGCCGGACATTGATATCCATTTCTTGCAGATGATCGGAAAGTGTACGGTAATGTTGTTCAGCCAGTATTTCTGTAGGAGCTAAGAAGGCCGCCTGAAATCCATTATCCAAAGCCATTAACATAGCCCCAATGGCTACAATGGTCTTACCTGCGCCGACATCCCCCTGAATAAGGCGGTTCATTTGTTTTCCGGATCGTACATCAGCTTTTATCTCGGAGAGGGAGGTTCTCTGTCCTTTGGTTAGTTCAAACGGCAAAAGTTCATTGAAATAGGTTTTAGTATAATGCCCGGTATTTTCAAATATATGACCCTGTCCTCGTTCTTTGACTGTATGATTGATTTTCTCCATGCTTAACTCAAAAAGCAGCAATTCCTCAAACTTAAAACGATT
>JAASTO010000030.1 GCA_021767245.1 Balneolaceae bacterium | reverse complement strand
GGTGAAGCTACTCGTTTGAATTATTCGTTGAGATCCATCGCGTTAACCATAGCATATCGAATATAACCCGTCGGGCGCTCTGCCGGCGAAGCAGGGATGACAACAATCGAGTGTATTCAGGAAAACCAATCCTTAGCAAGATCTTCCCATTTAGGGTTTAAGCTTTCAATAAGCTCGATTTAGAATCTTGCAGAAGACTAGTGCAAATTGCGTCATGATACCCCAAATGGTAATAGACGCGGGAGCTTCTGCACCTTACAAACCCAAGTTTGTTGAGTGAAGGATGGTTTATTGGGTACAGATCCTTTCTATGATGTAATAACCAAAGAAAACACGTATTTTAAGACGGCAGGAAAGCCGGGTGATCGCCCGGCACATACTTGATGGTTTTAACTAAGGATCGGCCCAATATCCTGAAATAAACGTTGAGATCCTTCGCGGTAAGTATTGTACTCAAAAGAAGGCTTGGTTGCGCTCAGGATGACAACATTGATAGTAGAGAGTGGTTGCCGAAGCAAACCATCAAGTATGTGCTGGGAGGAAAGTCCGGACTCCAACAAGCACCGCGCTCCCCGATCCGGTTCAGCCGGCGAAGGGGAGGCTTCACGTCAGGAATGGCGTGATGACAGACAGTGCAACAGAAAACAGACCGCTCCTTGCATAAGCAATTATGCGCGGAGTAAGGGTGAAAAGGTGAGGTAAGAGCTCACCGCCCCGTATCGTGAGGTCGGGGGCACGGTAAACCTCGCGGGGAGAAAGTTCATGCAGATGGTATATGCCGCTTGTCGTGACGCCATCGGGTGGAACGCGACAGATAAATGATCATCCTCGACAGAATCCGGCTTACAGGCTTTCCTGCTACAAATTAGACCGAAACCCTGCTCCCCAAAGGAGTGGGGTTTTGTTTTATGATGTCTGCTTTGTCACACAAATACCCAGAAACTGAAAACTCCGCCTGCTGAGATCATGAGAATGAGCCACAGGAGTTCCATGCTCTTTTTCCACCCTGCGATGAAGATAAAGAAACCGGCTTTGACCAGCGTGTTTGAGATCACCGAAATAATAATACCCAGTGTTGCTACTGCATCACTGATCTCTGATTGTGCCATTTTAGAGAGAGAAAGGGTGATGGCATCCACATCCATCAGTCCCGATAGAAGTGCCAGCAGGTAAATACTCTGATCGCCGAACCATTCTTTTAAAGCGGTTGAGAGTATCAGGATCACCCCGAGCAGGGCTCCAAATTGAAGAGCCGTTTTAAGCTGAAGGGGATTGCCGAGGTCCAGGTCCGGATTGTCATCCCCGGTGTCCGCATCACCGCTGAAATACAGCCAGCCAACACAGCCTAAGCTGATGATCAGCATGGCAGCCAGAGGGATCCAGAGTGGATGCAGCAGGTCCCGGTTCACCACTGAGACTTCTACAAAGACCCGAATCAACATTATGGAGGAGGCTAATAAGATCCCTGCTAAGAACAGTCTGCTTTTATCACGGTGGCTTTGCTTACTTAGCTGAGCAAGGCTGATCGTGACAGCCGTTGAGGAAGCCAGTCCGCCTATGATAGCCGTCAGAATAGTGCCTTTTCCTTCCCCGGCATACTTTACTAAAATGTACCCTAAAAATGACAAGCCGGAGATGAGAACCACCATCCACCAGATCCAATAGGGATTCAGCGTATTCCAGGGGCCGTATCCCTGATTGGGTAATAGTGGTAAAAGTATGACCGAGATCACCAGTAATTTAATGCCGGCATAGATCACCTCGATCTCAATTTTGTTGAGCCATTTATGGAGGATCGGTTTTAGGCTTAATATGGCCATCACGGCTACGGCACTGCCAAGTGCTTCAGCGTATTGGCCCAATCCGGCCCAAATTCCCAACACAAAGGTGGTTATGAGTGCGACTTCTGTCGTGATCCCGATATCATCACTTTCATTGATCTTGATCTCATAAATGTAGGAGGCAATAACCAATGCGGTAAAGGCCAGAAAAGCAAGTGGTATCATCAGCTCGCCACCAAAGGGAATGAGTGAGGCCGTGATACCTCCCAATAATCCGGTCAGGCTGAAGGTTCTGATACCCGCCACGCGGTCGCCTTCATCTTCCGTTCGCCCGTACCAGCCTCGTTCGGTTCCAATGAGGAGTCCAACCCCAAGGGAGGCAAGTAATTTCCAGATGATATCGAGTTGAGGCTCCATGCTTAATGATAAGCAAAAGCCTTTAAAATTGAGAGCTACATATTGATCTTATAGTTGCCTTTCACATTGCGCTCGATCTGTCGCTTTACATCTTTTTCTTTGATGGAATCTCTCTTGTCAAATTGCTTCTTACCTTTGGCCACACCGATCAAAACCTTGGCATTTCCATTCTTGAAATACAACTTCAGGGGTACAATGGTGTACCCTTTTTGCTGAATGGCTTTATCGAGTGCACGGATCTCTTTTTTGTGAAGCAGCAATTTTCGTGGCCGCCTGGGGTCATGATTATAATAAGACCCATGCTCATAGGGTTTAATGTACAACTCCCTCAGCCACACTTCACCGTCCTGCAGGTAGGCGAAGGAATCTGTAAAGCTGGCTTTGCCCTGCCGCAGCGATTTCACCTCGGTTCCTTTCAGAACCAAACCGGCCTCATAGGTCTCTTCCACGTTAAAGTCGTGACGAGCCTTTCGGTTTTGAATGGTAGGTGTGGTCTTTTTTTCTTTATCGCTCATGGGAGCTATTTGGAGTGAATGGGCTTATTTGTTCATTGTGCCGGCTTGGGGCGCATGCGAGACGTCCTCATTATAGGCCATATAATTATATTTGAAAGCCGAAATCACGCAGTTGATCCAGTACATCCTCAGCCGGCTGTCGGTCAGGAAAGGTTCGGTAAATACCCAAGATCTGTTCGATCTCGGCTCTTGCTTTTTCATTGTCAGGATTGAGTTCAAGAACGGCAATAAACTCTCTTAGGGCATTATTGGCATTTTCTCTCATTTGAGAAGGGTCTGCATTATAGATCAGATAAATGCCATGCCGTAAATGTACATCTTCACGAAGCTTTAGGGCCTCTTCTGATGAAGTCTCGTCCAGCAGTTCCATAGCTTCATCGAATTTGGCTTCGGTAACCAATTGGTCGACCTGTTGATCGAGGGTCATTTGTGTCTTGTCATCAGATTGTGAACAAGCGGTCATAAAACCAAGAAGGGTAATAGCTAATAATACTTTTTTCATCATAATAGTTAGTTCATGTAAATAGGGTTCGGGCTGATACAGAGTATGAAGATAAGCATACTTAGCCAGCCTATCACGCGTCGTGTGGGGGATAATTTTTCTTCCATATCAACGGGTGGATGTTCCACTCCAACCGCAAAAGCTATGAAAAAGCTCCATACAAGCCATATAAGTGAACCATGCCCGGGTTCGATGCCGCCCACCATGTAACTGTACAGGGCCGAGCCGGCTAAAGAAACGGCCATCATGCTGTAGATCCAGCCTCTGTCTGTGCGAAAAGCTTTATTCATAAGCAGCTGTAAAATGAAGGCCCAGGCTACCCATTCAATAAAAGGGAATGGAATGTATTCGGTGAGATAAGAAGCCAGAAATGGCATGGCTTCCGCTCCGGCCAGGGCCGTTACCACCGTGAAGAACAGTCGCGCCACCACGCGGTGCCGCCTGTATCCGATCAGGGAGTAGAGGATGTGTCCTCCATCAAGCTGACCTACCGGCATGAGGTTGAGAGCTGTAAAAAATAACCCGAGCCATCCTGCAAAAAGAAATGGGAAGTGGTACATCTCCCACATTGGGGGTACATTATCAAACAGGGAAGCAAGTGCGGTATATAGAATCGTATTGCCAATGGTGAGTACTCCCTGTTCCGTTTGGTCCGTAATGTGATCAGGGTAGGTCCCGTGTTCAGAAACATACTTCTTTAATTCATCATGACCGGCAAAATTCATTACGTAATCAGGTTCGGGCAGGGTGGCAAAACCGATCAACAGAACGGTGAGGGCTACGATAAACCCGGCAACAGGTCCTGAGGCTCCGATATCAAAAAGCTGATGCATTTTGCGTATACGTTCCTTGATACGGATCACCGCCCCAAGCGTACCAATTCCCAACGGAATGGGGATGTAGTACGGAAGCGTTACTTTGATTTTGTGATGAACCGCGGCAAAATAATGCCCGAATTCATGAACCGTTAAAAACCCAAGTAGCAGTCCTGCAAATACCAATCCTCTGATAATATCAGTAGTGTTGGGTAAGGCAAAGGGAAATAGTACCGGATCGAGTCCCACAAAATTGGCTCCGGTCATCGTCACAAAAAAGACCGTGAGTAAAAACAGGCCAAGGTGCTTTAGTATAGTCCTTGTATCCAGCTTATTTTTTGGCTCTTCTTTGGTAGATAGTACCTCATAGTCTGTATTGATCTCTTTTTTATAGGGGTATTCGCTCAAAAGTCTCTGTTGAATTTACTGGATTAAAGGCTTGCGTGAGATCGGCATGGTCATACACCGGGCACCGCCGCGACCGCGACATAATTCATGTCCCTGAAAGCTGATAGCGATCTTTTGGTCTTTACCCGGATTGAATTCCTTGTCGGCAAATTCTTCCACGAATTCAAATTGGGTCATCAGATCATAGCCATGATCCACAAGCGTGTTAAAAGTGTTGGTATTACGTTCATAACCGACAATTATTCCCGGAGCCAGGGCAAATACGTTGGCACCGTCGGTCCACTGTTCCCTGAACTGATTGGTACGGTTTTCACCCCCGCATTTAATGAAATTATAATCTCGTCCGGTTTCTTCTTCAAGCGCTTGCTGAAGGGAGTGACGGGTTTCAGACTTGATGGTGTCGCCATCTTTGTAAAGTGCCACCACATTGTCTTGTTGCTCCATGATGGCAGGTGGAAAGGCGATACATTCACTTTCATCAGCAAAGGTGAAAATGGTATCGAGGTGCATGGAAGATCGTTGTTTGGGGATATCCACAGCCAGTACCGTTTCTACACCCTGCTGAAGCAGGCCTTCGGTTCCTTTCATAAGTCCACTGAACGAAGTTCGCTCACTCATCCCGATCAGTACCAGTTTGTCTGACACCACCAGCACATCACCGCCCTCAATAGACTGATGCCCGGAGATCCGGATCGCATTATCTCTGACCGACTCAAACATGGGATGATACTCAACCAGGGTTTCCATCATCAACGACTCCCGAAGGCGGGCTTTTTTGGCTGCCCGCGAGATCAGTATTCCATTGCCGACCACCGCAGCGAGGTCGCGGGTAAAAAGCAGGTTGGGGGATGGATGCAGGGTAAACCCCTTGGATTTTTCGAGGTACCCCTGTATCACAAATTTCAGTAGGTCGTCAGGTGAGAGCCGGTGCAGTTCCTTTTCTATGACATGCAGGTTCTCCTCCGGAAATTCCTTGATCAGCTGCTCAATGAAATATGAACGAGCATCTTCATTTTTGAATACGTCCTTAAAAAGATCCACGATCTCGATGACTTGTCCATCCTTGGGCATGGCTGCTTTAAAGATATCAAGCATATCGAGGTGTTCGCCCCGAGCGTCTTCCTCAAAAATGATATCATCAAAAAGCAGCTCATCTTTAAGTTCGGGGTTAACCAGAGATACTTCGTGTCCGGGTGTATGAACGATCACTCCCTGCAGGTGACCGATCTCAGAAGAAACATTAATGTCCATATTATGGTTGTCTAAGTTGATTATCAGAACCGTTAAATATAAAGGATAACAAGAGTATTTATAAGAAGTAATTGGGCGGTTGAATTAATATCTTTATGGCCAATTTAATACCTTTACTATGACCTCAAAATCAGAGATAGAGTCGCTTTTATTTTTAATGGATGATCCCGATCCATTTGTGCAGGAAAGTGTGCAAAACAGGCTTCATGAACTGGGAGAGAAGGCAGTTCCGCTTTTAGATCAGTATAAATCGACTGTAAAGGGAGCCGATGCCAGGGAGAAGGTGAACGATGTGATCCATAAACTGACCTTCAGTACGCTTGAGTCAGATTTCATTGAAGTTCTGGAAGGAGGACTGAAGACCCGAAAGTCCCTTGAAGAGGCTGTTCTGACGATCGCACGCTTTGGTAACCCGACCCTGCGGATCAGTGAGTATCAGAAAAAGCTGGATCATTTTGTGCAGATGGTGGAGCCACAGATCAAATATAAACTGGATGAAAAGCGTAAGATGAAGCGGTTACTTACGTTCATCTTTGAGGACCTGAATTTTCAGGGCGATGCGGAAAACTACCACGCACCGCAAAATTGCTTCCTCGATCAGGTGATAGACCGCCGTAAGGGACTCCCTATTTCGCTGAGTTTGATCGTCATGTTCATGGCAAGGCGACTTGAATTACCATTTTTTGGGATCAATATGCCCATTCATTTTATGCTGAATTATGTAGGCGATAAGGAAGAACTACTCATCGATCCTTATGATAACGGAGCTATTGTTACCTACGATCAGTGTTATTTCTTTCTTAAGAAGAACAACGTTGAACCGCGGCCTGAGCATTTTCAAATGGCCACCAACCAGGATATTGTACTGCGTTGCCTGCGTAATCTCATACACAGCTATGAGCGAAAGAAGGAAATGGAGCGGATTGAAGACCTGGGCAGATTATTGGACATCGCAGAGATGTACAAATAGTTAAGGCTACTCAGCGTTTGGGAATTGTGAAGGTGAATGTGGTCCCTGTTCCTTCCCCGGAGTCGATCTTCATCTCAGCATTTAACTGATCCGCAAAAGAGCTTACGAGCATAGTTCCTAAACTGCCATCTTTTTCCATTTGAAAATCGGAAGGGAGGCCCGGCCCGTTGTCGGATATTTGAAGCAGGATCTGCCCGTTCTGTTGTTTCAGGGTAACGTTGAGCCTGCCTTGTTTGCCTTTATTAAATGCGTGCTTATACGCATTAACAACAATCTCGTTGACAAGTAAGCCACAGGGGATCACCATATCCGGTTCTGCCTCTATGGTATCCAGGTCAAAACTTAGTATGACATCATCCTTAAACTCCGTAAAGGTTCCGTGGATGGCTTCCACCAGGTCTTTGATGTAGTTACCTAGGTCAATATCGGAAAGTGATTCGGTCTGATATAATTTTTCGTGAATAAGACCCACAGAATGAATCCGGTTTTGACTATCCTGAAGCACGTTTATGGCTTCTTCACTGTCAGTGCTTCCCAGCTGCAGTTCGATTAGGCCGGAAACGATGGCAAGACTGTTTTTTACCCTGTGATGGATCTCCCTAAGAAGCATATCTTTTTCCTGCAGAGACTTTTGAATATCCCTGGTTTTGGTATCGACCCGGCGTCTTAGACCAAAGACCCATCCGGCTATACCTAAAACAAGGATGCTTAAACCGGCCAGTATCAAATACCAGTAAAATCGCGGGATCCGTTCAAACTCAAGATCAGCCGGGGTTCTGAGGAATAACTTATAAGACCTCTGCTCAGGAAATTCCGGATTATATTCGGTGATTATGCCTTTAACATGAATAACATCTCCTGGACTGATGAGCTCAAAATCAAAATCCTGATAGTGCACATGGAAGTTTGAAACGTACACCATCATGCTTTTTATGGATTCTTCCAAAGAGATGATGAGATATTTACCGTTGAAGGTGGATCCTTTTTCGATCACATGACCGGTTCCCTCCGCCATCATTCCGAGATAGTCAGATGGATCATCAGCAACCGAAGTTAGTGGTTTTGGCTCAGGAAGTCCTGAAGTACCTGGATAAACAGTGTATGAATTAACCTGTACCTCAGTAAGCCCGTTGTATTGATCGATGTAGCCCTTAACGACAAGGCTGTCGCCTGCCTGAAATGGAGTTTCGATATCCCGGGCAAAAATAGACATTCCCGAGCTGTCGTTTTGAATGAAAGCCTGTAGGAATTTTTCATGAAGTATTCCACTGTTTATGTTTGCGATACCGGTTACAACTACATTTTTTCCTTTATGATCGGAAATCTGATCGCCATTCAGGTCTTGTCGTATCCGGTCAAAGGACCATATTGAAACAGAATCGGTGGGTGTAGTTTGAGCCGGGGCAGAGAAAGGCAAAACCGCCAGAAGTGTGAGGAAAACTTTAAATATTAAACGGCCAAAAACTGATGAATCTTTACTCATCTAGAGCAAATTAAGTGTCGTACAAGTTAAACTTAGAATCTGTATCAAAGATACAAAAGGCTTTTTTTGTTTCACTCTATATTGGAAGAATCTAAAGTAGAATAGAGAGTTATAATAAGGTCAAATTCGGACCTTTCTAACCACACACTCATCCCACTAATCTTTTCAGTCTTGAGCGAATCGGAGACTGAAAAGTATCGGCTCAGGAAGTCTCCGACTTCCAATACTAGCAACCAACTCAGATCTTTCTAACGACTGCCCAAACCAATATACAACCGGCTAAGATACATCCGATCCCGAGCAGAATATTTCCAAAGAAGATCTGTCCCAGTCCAAACAGGAAGCCAAAGATGGCACCGATGGATAAAACAATATTGATCAAGGATGGAAGCAGTTCATCCGGGGATTTCTTTCCTCCGGAAAATCGACTCCAGTTACCCATGGGAGTTACCTTGCTGTAGAATTTGGTTAGGGTTTCGTCAGACTCTGGTTTGGTGATAAAGGTAGCGATAAGCCATATAACCGTTGAAAAGGTGGTCGTAAAGATCATTCCGCCTGCAAAATCATATCCCATCTGATTGGAATAAACGGCTCCGATCATAGCCGCGATCATAGCTGTGATCTCACTCCATGCGTTAATACGCCACCAGAACCACCGTAATAAAAGCACGCCGCCAATTCCGGCGCTAAGAGACAGGATGAATTCCCAACCGCCTGACACCGAATCAAAGAAATAGGAGACCCCCACCCCAAGGGCGGCCATCAGTAACGTAGCAATTCGGGAGATCAGCACATAATGCTTTTGAGCCGAGTCCTGCGATTCGAATTCCTCGGGTGTTTTGATGAAGCGTTTGTAGAAATCGTTGACCACATAAGAAGTCCCCCAGTTCAGCTGCGTCGAGATGGTTGAGACGAATGCAGATAAAAAGGCGACCATCAACAATCCCATCCAGCCAACCGGCAGTACCTCCAGCATCATGAGCGGGTATCCGGTTTCAGGGTCTTCCAGGTTCGGAAATACCACCATGGCAACCAGGGCAACGAGGATCCATGGCCAGGGCCGAACGGCATACATCAAGATGTTGAATAGAAGTGTGCCGCCTACCGCATTTTTTTCATCCTTGGCAGAGAACATGCGCTGAGCAATATACCCACCCCCGCCCGGTTCTGCTCCCGGATACCAGGCTGCCCACCAGTTCATGCCAACCCAGATCAGAGCGGTGGTCAGGGCGATTTCAGGATTGGTAAACGGGTTAAAGCTGAACACATCATAATCGACCGTATCGATCAGCTGTGCCTTTAGTTCGGCCAGTCCTCCCACATGATCAACCGCAAAATAGGCGAGTGCAATGGTTCCGATCATGGCCAAGATAAACTGTACAAAATCGGTCACGATAACTCCCCACAAACCCGAGATGGCAATATAGAGTCCGATCAGGGCGTACAAGATGATGATCACGATCCACTGATCTGCCCCGGTGACCACGGTGAGGATCTTAGCCATACCGACCGTTACCCAACCCATGATGATACAGTTGAACGGGAAGGCAAAATAGAGGGCCCTGAATCCTCTTAGAAAACTAGCGGGTTTTCCTCCATAGCGGAGTTCAATGAATTCCACATCGGTGAGAACATCCGCCCGTTTCCATAATTTGGCATAAATGAAGACCGTCACGATCCCTGATATCATCCAGTTCCACCAAAACCAGTTACCGGCAATTCCCTGTCGGGCAACAATGCCTGTAATAGCTAAAGGCGTATCCGCGGCAAAGGTGGTGGCTACCATCGAAACCCCAACCAGCCACCAGGGCAGGTTTTTTCCGCCGGCAAAGAAATCATCGAGAGATTCCTGTCCGCGCACTTTAGCTGCCCAGGCAACGCCAACCATCAGTAAAACATATCCGGCAACAACGAGATAATCTAAAAGTTCAAAAGGCATGATTGTTCAAGTGCTTTGGCTGATTGATTTTTTTTTAAAGTTGAGCAGAGTATAATGAAATTTTATTTATCCCCTAAAAGTTTACATACCATGATGATAAATATTTTTGTTAATTATCTTTATGAGTAAGCATGTAATGCCATATCACTTGGGGTGTTCCCTGTGGAGTTTGCCGGAGTGGAAAGGGGTTTTCTATTCAGAGGATGCCAAACCGACTCAGTTTCTGTCACAGTATGCCTCCGTTTTTAATGCCGTGGAGGGAAATTCAACCTTTTACAACATACCTGGAATATCGGTTATCGAAAAATGGGGAGAGCAGACTCCCAGGGACTTCAAGTTTTGTTTTAAATTTCCCAAGCATATTACTCATGAAAAAAGGATGTACAATGTGAAGGGGGAGGTGCTCGATTTTGTCAGGTTGTTTGAGCCGATCCGGGAAAAGCTTGGGCCGTTTATGATCCAGTTTCCTGAGACCTTCTCACCTGGTGAATTATACCGCCTTGAGGATGTCTTTACGATTTTGCCCAAAGCCTTTAGCTATTCCGTGGAAATGAGGCATAAGGATTTTTTTGATCACGGAAAGAACGAGCGAAACCTGATCTCCCTGCTGAAAAGTTATGATGTGGACCGGGTTATTTTCGATACCCGGAAACTTCACTCCATGAAAGCCACCGAATCTTCAATTATTGAAGCCCAAAATAAAAAACCCAAAGTGCCTGTTCGGTTCGATACTACCGGAACGCGACCCGTTTTACGCTATGTGGGCTCGAATGATAAACTGAATAACGAACCCTACCTGAAAGAATGGGCTATCATCGTGGCAGAATGGATAGGTGAGGGTTTACATCCTTATGTGTTCATTCATTCACCCGACAGGATATCGCAAGCTGAACTGTGCCGGTACTTTCATGAACTGCTGTCTGAACTCGTGGAACTGCCACCTCTTCATACCAAGCCGGCTGACAGGCAGGATACGCAGCTAGGTCTTTTCTGAAGCGAAGATTTATTCTAAAACACCTATATAAGCCACACTTTTTACGTATGGTTTGCTTTCGAGAAGAGTGATGATGTGATCCTCTTTATCAGGATCGGTTTGAATAACAGCAGACCTTCTTGGTTCAAATAAAACGCGAAATTTTAGGTCCGGATGCCGGTCCATGATCCGGTTGGCGTCCTTCATGGTGGCGGTCTCTTTGAGATACACCATCACCGCTTTATACTCATCTTTGAACTTAAAATCGCTGACGGTTTCAGGGTCAATATTTCTTTCCATGATACTCTTTTCCGTGCTCATGAGATCCTCACCGGAATTGACGTAGGAGGCTTCATTAAGTACCAGAAATACGGACTCATCCTTTTGAATGGATCGTATGTGTTCCTTTTCAGGGTGATTCTCAATGATCATCAAAATGCTATTAAAATCGGTACTTTTAACTTCTACACCCATTTTTTGCATTTCCTGAAGCGCAAAGGCCCTTGTGGTGGTATCGGAAAACAGAACCTGAAGCTGACCTTCCGCAATGGAATATTCCCCGTTCTGAAGCTTATTCAGTTCTGAGGTATCGATGGTTTGTGCCTGTAAAAAAGACAAGGCGAGTAGTGTGAATAAAATGATCAGGAGAATTCGCATAAGTGACCTCTATTTGTGAAAAACCTTTTTTCCAATAAAAACAATTTAACGCTAAAATAATAGGAAATAGAGGTATTGGATTTTAGATTTGGTATCTCGTTCTTTAGAAAATGACAAATGTTGGCAGTTAATGAGATGCTATGGCAAAATATGATGTGATCGTCTTGACGGATTCAAGATACGTGGCCCCTAAAGAGGCGGATCAGTATGTACAGAATATTCTAACCGAAGACGGACTGGTGAAGGCTGCCCTGGAAAAGAAGGGCTTAAGTGTTGGAAGAAGGTCCTGGTCAGATCCCGAATTTGACTGGAAAGAAACTTCATCCGTATTGTTTCGAACGAATTGGGATTACTTTGATCGGTTTGCAGAGTTTTACGGGTGGGTTCAAAACATTTCTGAGCACACCCAATTCATCAATTCCATAGATATCCTGAATTGGAATATTGATAAGCATTATCTGGGAGATCTGGGTAAAAAAGGTGTGCCCATCATTCCAACCCGGTTCATTCCGCGTCTATCTTTACTATCACTGAGTGAGCTTCATGATCTAACGGGATGGAATCACACGGTAGTGAAGCCGGCTATAGGGGGGGCTGCACGGCACACCTTTCAGATCACCGAAAGAAACATGAGTGAAGTGGAGGAACACCTGAAACCCCTTATGGAACAGGAAGATTTTATGCTACAGCCTTTTCAGTATTCCATTCCAGATGAGGGTGAGATCTCATTGATGGTGTTTGGAGGAGTTTACAGTCATGCCATTCTCAAGAAAGCCAAAGAGGGAGATTTTAGGGTTCAGGATGATTTTGGAGGTACGGTTCAAGAACATGAAGCCACCGGGGAAGAGATCGAACTTGCTTTACAAGCCGTAAAAGCCTGCCCTGAACAACCGGCTTATGCCCGGGTAGATATCATGAAAGACAATGATGGGAATCTGGCAGTTTCTGAACTGGAGCTTATTGAGCCGGAGTTATGGTTCAGGTTTAAACCGGAATCAGCCGACTTGATGGCGGAGGCGGTGTTAGCTCAACTCGAAAAAAAGGGTGATTAATTATGGAATGCTTTTTTGTAAGCCCTGATCCGTTTGGCATTAACTCCAAGGTCGCCACGGCCAATACGTGATTTCGACCGGATATCAATTTCGGCCCCCGCTTCAGTGGTGTCCACTCGGATAACTACATCATCAATAAATCCATACCAGGCTAATTTTTCATAAGCCTCAATTCGTCCCTCTTCTTTATCTTCATCCACAAGCGTCCAGGATAGTTCATTGACGGTTTCCAAGGCTCGTTCGAAAGCCTCATCATAAGACATGTTTACGATTATAGGCTCGATCTCTCCGTAAAAAGAACGTTGTGATTCAGGTGTGCCGTTGTCTCGTATGTATTCAGATGGATTGGGGGCATCCGCCCGCAATGGGACGATCGCCTTAAATTGGGGAGGATCCTGTAAATCGGTGGTAATGTCATGTATTGGCGGGTATCCTTTTTGAACCTCCATATACCAATAACCAATATTGGTAAGAGCAATCAGTGCGAGGCCAATGCCAATAGCCCCGAGGATGGTTTGGTTTTTAGTACGGTCCGGGATCCTGAAAAACCCGATTCCGGAAATAATGCCGCCTAAAACAGCCGCTCCGGTTCCCCATGGAATAACGCTGAATCCAAAACCAAACGACCACCATCCCCACTGATAACCATAACCGGATAGTAACACCGAAAGTGCACCAAGGATGGCAAGTATAGTTCCATAAACGATCAGTCGCATTCCGGTATAGCTGGTCATATGTTCTTTCGGTTGGATTAAATGAATTGACGCACTCTAATATACACGAAAATGGGTAGGATTCGTTCAAAAATACAAAAGCCCTGCACATTCAATATGTACAGGGCTTTTAAAAATAATCAGCGACTGTGTGTGAGGTTTACTTCAGTGCTTCTTTAATACGATTGAAGATCTCATCAATATTGCCAAGTCCGTTCACTTCCTGAACTTTATCCTGTTTTTGATAATGATCCAGAACCGGCTTGGTTTCCTTTTGGTAAACCTCGAGTCTTGTTTTTACTTTCTCTTCTGTATCGTCAGACCGTCCTTCTCCTCTTGAAAGTATCCGTTTCACTAATTCCTCTTCAGGAACCGAGAGTGAAATAAAGGCATCGAGTGCGTCATTGTGGCTTTCAAGATACTGATCAAAGGCCTCAGCCTGTGCCACGGTTCTTGGAAAACCATCAAGGATATATCCATCCTGATACTTCTCTTTCGACAGTTCATCTGCCACAAGATCCACAACCGTTTCATCCGGAACCAGTTCGCCATTGTCTAAGATCGACTTCACTTTCACACCAAGTGGTGTTTCATTTTTTATGGCTGAACGGAAAATATCACCGGTTGATAATTGAGGAATATTGAATTCATCCTGCAATTTCTTGGCTTGCGTTCCTTTACCTGCACCGGGAGGTCCGAATAAAATGATGTTCATGAGAAAATGTGTGTTTTCTGATTTAGATCGTGCTTGGATTATCAGGCATCAAATTACCTGATAAAGAGAAAATAGCGACCTCTTAAGCCTCAAAATTGAAACTATGAGATCGCTGTAAATAAATAAGGGTGTCAGAACAGGGTAACCGGTACGATTACTTCTGTACTTCTTTATCCTTGATACGGGCTGCTTTACCGCGCAGGTCTCTCAGATAGAATAGTTTTGAACGTCTTACCTTACCTTTCTTTTTCACATCGATCTTTGCAATGAACGGGGAATTCAGTGGGAAAACACGCTCAACACCTACGTTACTGCTGATCTTACGCACAGTGAACGTTTTGTTTGGCCCGCTTCCACGCTCAGAAAGTACAACGCCTTCATACTGCTGAATACGTTCTTTCTCACCCTCACGCACACGGTAGTGTACATTAACCGTGTCGCCTGCAGTAAAATGAGGAACATCCTCGTTTATTAGGCTTTGCTCTACAAGTTTTAGCTTATCCATGATCTCTGATTTTTAACCTCCAACCATCGGAGGTTCAGTTATTAATGTTCTTTCTTAAATTTGTTGTACAGATCTTCTCTTCGTTCTTTGGTCCTTTTGAGGGATTGCTCGTGCTTCCATTCAACCACTTTTTGGTGGTCGCCTGAAAGGAGTACATCGGGTACTTTCAACCCTTTGAATTCAGAAGGCCGGGTATAGACCGGCGCTTCCAGCAATCCATCCTGAAATGAATCATTCAGTGCGCTTCCCGCATCTCCCAACACACCGGGAAGAAGTCGGACCACAGCATCAGTGATAGCCAAAGCCGGGATCTCACCTCCCGAAAGCACATAATCACCAATGGAAAATTCTCTGGTGATCAATTCATCTCTCACACGCTGATCAACACCTTTGTAATGCCCGCACAAGATAATGATGTTTTGTTTGAGAGACAGCGCGTTGGCATCTCCTTGCTCAAAAACATCGCCATCGGGTGCTGTAAATATGATCTCGTCATACTCACGTTCAGACCGGAGCTTCTCTATGCAACTGAATATTGGCTGCGGTGTAAGCACCATTCCGGGCTCCCCGCCATATGGATAGTCATCTATTTTTTTGTGCTTGTCCTCAGTATAGTCCCGAAGGTCATGCACATGGATCTCCACCAGTTCTTTATCGATAGCCCGTTTCACAATACTGTGGTTAAGCGGACTTTCAAGCAGTGCCGGTACAGCGGATATGATATCGATTCTCATCATATCAGACGCCTTCCAGTTCATCCAGATTCTGGCAATAGATGTTTCCATCGCGGGTGTCTCGCACAAAGTGTTCGATATAAGGTATGAGCCGGCTGCCCGAGGTAGTTGCTACCACCAATATGGGGTGAGCCGGATTCTCCATTACATCGATCACCAGGCCAAGCGATTCATCCCGGTCATCGAATACTTCATGATCAATGAGGGTGTCATCGGCTTGAGCATCATCATCTGAGAGGGTATCGGCGTGTTCTGCTTCCAGAAAGATGCCTTTGCCTTTCAGTGCCTCTGCGGCTGTGCGATCAGCGATATGGTCAAATTGTACAAAGAACGAAAATTGATTTCTCTTCCCTTCAACCCGTAAATCTGTAATGCGGGCAGGGATAAAATCGCCCCGATCGTTTCGCAAGTACACCAGGGTCAGGTCTTCAACTTTAGCAGGATCATCGACATCAAAGAAAACCCTGAGGTTGCCTTCGAGTCCATGGGAGCGTTCAACATGCCCCACCTGTATAAAACCCGGTGTAGTGGCGTCCCGATTCATAGGCGCCGGATCGTTTAATTATCCTTCTTGTTTACTTTCCCAGGCACGCTGAACCGTAACACGGTCTTCATCGTCGGGTACAAATCCTTTGAGGTCTTCCAGATCGGTATCATTGATATGATCGATGGCCTCTTTGGCAGTCATCTCGGTTGAAACCTGTCCGGAAGTTTCTTCATTTTTGTCTTCCTTCTCGTCAGCTTCCTCTTCTTCAGGAGCTTCGTCTTTGGTTTCTTCCTCAGCTTCTTCAACAGCAGGCTCTTCGTCTGCCTCAGCGATATTCTCTTCTACGGCTTCGGCGGCCTCTTTGGCATCAGCTGCTTCAGGTTCTGCATCTTCTTCGGTGGCTTCTTCTTCAGCGGTTTCCGCTTCAGCTACCGGGGTCTCAGCAGATTCGTTCTGAGTTTCTTCAGCTGCTTTTTCTTCAACTTCTGCTGTTTCTTCTACAGACTCCTCAGCGCTTTTTGACTCGGCTTTTTTAAGAGCTTCTTCAATTTTGTCGGCGTCAGACTTAGGTCCTTCTTCTTTTTCCAGTTCGCCGGCCGCTTTTTCAGCTTTTACTTCAGCAGCAGCCTGCTTGGATTTTTCCTGGATCTGTTTTTTGTATTCTTTTTCTTCTGCAGCTAGAACGGCCTTGTGGTCTTCTTTACGGCTGGCAGCGTCTTCTTTTTTGGAATCGCGGTATTCTCTCCATTCTGACATGGCCGCTTCAATTTCTTCTTCGCTCTTGCCCCAGTTCATGAGGTGACGCTTGTACAGAATGCCTTCTCTGCGAAGAATTTTGCGTACGGTGTCGGTTGGTTGTGCAC
This sequence comes from Balneolaceae bacterium, assembly GCA_021767245.1. Classification (GTDB taxonomy): domain Bacteria; phylum Bacteroidota; class Rhodothermia; order Balneolales; family Balneolaceae; genus Gracilimonas. The sequence goes on along the minus strand of JAASTO010000030.1, from coordinate 1,589 downwards.
CGGTGTCTAACCAATACAGAATACGATCTTCATTTAAGATCACTTCTTTTTTCTCGGTAACGTTGTCATAACGTCCCACACGCTCAACAATACGGCCATCGCGTGCTTCATGTCGCTCTGCAACTACGATATGCCAGATTGGGCGTTTCTTACGTCCTTTGCGTTGTAATCTGATTCTTAACAATGCTGTTCTCCACTATGTGTGTTTAAGTTATAAGTTCTTATCGGCCGATAGGCAGATTTTTCAGTCCTTGAAGCGCACGTCCGGCTTTACCCATTTTTGACATGGTCTTCATCATACTTTTCATTTGATCGAACTGCTTCATGAGTTGATTGATCTCACGAACTGTGGTGCCAGAACCTTGGGCTATTCGTCGTCTTCGACTTCCATTTAATAGCTCGGGATTCTGACGCTCCTCCGGCGTCATTGATAAGATTATAGCTTCAATCGGTTTGAACGCATCGTCATCGATTTCTGCATCATCCAATGCTTTGCTGGCGCCGGGTATCATATTAACGAGATCAGAGAAATCTCCCATTTTCTTGATCTTCTGAATTTGCTCGAGAAAGTCATTCAGATCGAATTTATCCGATCGTATTTTCTTTTGAAGTTTTTCAGCTTCTTTCTCGTCAAATTCTTTTTGAGCTTTTTCAACAAACGAAACCACATCACCCATACCCAGAATACGCTGAGCCATTCGGTCAGGGTAAAAAGGAGAGAGAGCATCCAGTTTTTCACCGGTACTCACAAATTTGATAGGCTTGTTGACAACGGATTTAATGGAGAGGGCAGCACCACCACGGGTATCACCATCCAGTTTGGTAAGAACCACACCGTCGAAATCAATACGTTCGTTGAATTCTTTGGCTGTATTAACAGCATCCTGTCCGGTCATGGAATCGACCACAAACAGGATCTCATGAGGATTTACGGCCTTCTTGATCTCCGCAACCTCGTTCATCATATCCTCATCTACATGTAAACGACCCGCGGTATCAATAATAACCGTGTCGAGTGCCAGACTTTTGGCCATGGAAACAGCCTCTTTGGCAACGCGAACGGCATCTTTCTGCTCGATGGAATACACCGGAACATCAATTTGAGAAGCGAGTGTCTTAAGCTGGTCAACAGCGGCAGGGCGATAAACATCGGCGGCAGCAAGAAGAGGATTCCTTTTATGCTCCTGCTTTAAGTGTCGGGCTAACTTACCGGTAAAGGTTGTTTTACCCGAACCCTGAAGTCCGGCTATAAGAATAACAGTAGGTGGGGTTTGAGCGAGTGCAATATCGGCCTTCTCACCACCGAATGTTTCAACCAGCTTGTCGTGCACGATCTTCGTGAACTGTTGGCCGGGATTAACACTGGTGAGTACATCAGAACCGAGCACCTGCTCTTTTACATCTTCCGTAAACTGGCGGGCAACCTCATAATTAACGTCAGCATCCAGCAGGGCACGGCGAATTTCACGGACAGTCTCCGCTATATTCACATCCGTGATGCGAGCTTCCCCTTTAAGGGATTGAAATGCTTTATCTAATTTTGAGGACAGATCTTCAAACATGGTATTGTATCAAATCGATTTTTCTCC